>JAYEJL010000188.1:0-6692 GCA_034660555.1 Thermotogota bacterium | reverse complement strand
ATTAAGTTTTTCGCTGACCTCTGTATCAATAACCTTTTTATTTCTTATTACCGAAACCCTATCACACAAAGATAAAATTTCATCAAGGTCATGGGATATAAAAATGACAGATTTACCTTTCGATTTTAGAGTTCTGACAATCCTATACAAAATCTCTCTTTCCTTCTTATCAAAAAGTTGTGTTATTTCGTCTACTATAAGCATTTTTGGATCAATTACCAGTGCATTTGCCAGCTCAACCAATTTCTTTTTTGAAACATCGAGTTTAAAAACCCGTTCTTGTGAATTTAACGGTAGATTATATTTTTCAATAACTTCTTCAGCTTTTTCTATTGTCTGCTTCCTTTTTATCATCCCAAAAGTCTCCGACATTTCTTTCCCCAAAAACATATTCTCTGCAACAGTCAGATCAGGAACACTTGCAAATTCCTGAAAAACCATTGAGATACCCAGATCAAATGCTTTGTGGACACTCAACTTTTCTATAGTCTCACCTTCGAAAACAATACCCCCTTCATCTTTACTCAGAACACCAGAGATAATTTTTGCCAGGACCGATTTTCCAGACAAATTCCTTCCAACCAGACCATGAATCTCACCCCTAGCAACTTCGAAATCTAAACCATCAAGAACTACATTATTTTTAAAAGACTTCTTTAAATTTCTTATTTCCAGAAAATTATCCATATCTATCACCAACTTCCACTGTTCATCTACATTTATTATATACTGTAAAAAATTGTGCCCCATTTTTTTGACAACTTATTCATAATAAATAGGAAAAATGGAAACTGGGACGTATTTTTTTGCTCTTGGACTCTCGGACTCTATTCCCCTCGGTCGTTCTCGGTTTCTCATTATTTTATTCTCCTCTCGAGAGGAGTACCGCGTTAGCGGGGAGGTGTGTGCATTTAATCTTCATCTGCGAAGCACATATCCGATTGCTTCCCAAATCGCATATCCACGGTTTTTTCTAGTCGTTCACATATTATAAGTTATTTCCAAATCCAAACGTGTATTTGAGGTATATTCCAAAACTGTGATCCAACAAGTCAACTGTTTTGTATTGAACCTCAAAATACTCCCCTTCAAGATTGAGCAAAAATATATGATATGTTTCATCAGGAGCTTTTGGTAAAGGATCAGGAGCATCTTCAGTAACATTACCTGTCCAGCTATCCCAAAACCATTTCCATCGTGTTGTAGAATCATCAACAACAGTTCCCTTAACCAGGTAATTATATTTAGCACTTATCTTCATATCATACAAGCTTCCCCTAATTCCAAGAGAAGTCATTCTCGCATCAGGACCATACATAAAACCTACAGGATAATCCACCAGTAGTCTCCCTGTGCCACCATTGTTCAAATGAAATTGCCTTACATTTACCCTCAAGTAAGGAAGATAGTTTGTTACATACATCCATTCACTTATATGATCATATTCAATCCAGAAGGTAAAATCTCCAAAATTATATCTTCCGCCCAAATTAAACCCATAAGCAGTAGGTTTGTAACCAGAACCACTTTCTGTAAGGCTTTCATAATCATCAAATGATATTTCACCATAAACAGAAATATCATCTCTTAATTCTAATTTCCCATCCAATGAAACGACAACATTGGAATAACCTTCACCATAGGTATTGTGAAAAATCATCAGTGGATTTGCATCAATAATATCTGGAGTCTTACCACCTACAACATTCAATTCTCCCAATCCCCACTCAAATATTCCATGATCAAATTCCACTCTGTGAGCAAATATATATTTAGATGGATCATCAAAATAAATACCAGGTGTGTGCTGATCAGAAAAATTCTCCTGTATATCACGTTCAGCTGATGACAGTAACGGATATGAAGAAATAGCATGGAAATAGTATTTCATCGAATAGAAATTTGCTGTGAAAGTAAAATTATCCTGGTAGGTCGTAGGAGATATGGTTAAAGGATATTCGCTCCAGCCCCACTTAATAGGAAACCTTCCAACAGCAATATCAAACAGTTCATTTTCATATTCAATATAGCCAAGATATGGAAAGTTCATATCCACCATCATCAGAGAAGGAAAATTAAAAGAAAAAATATCAAAAACATTTCTCAGTTTCTTGCCATATTCATATTGAAAGGGAACTTCAAAATCAATCTTTAACCCCAGATGTTCAACTTGAAGTAAAACATTGAGAAAGGGTTTGTAGTTATCTTGCAAATAAAACGCATTCTCAGCAGGGTTGGTTGGCCTTCCCCATCCCCAATTGTATTTGGTAACAAAATCACCACTGAAATTACTAAAAGCAATCCCGGGTGTTAGTTCAAACGAAATAGAATAACCATCTTCATAACCTTCAGAATTAATAAGCAGATCAAAACAAAAAACACCAGAAGCTATTAACAAAAAGAATAATAATAATGTAATCACCAGATTCTTCACAAACCCACCCCTGAAACGATAATACAACAAAAGCACCATCATACCAACTCAATGGAAATTTAGAAACTGCTTTAAATAAAGCCAGTTGAATTAACAAAAAGTTATCCAAATTAATAAAATCATTTAATTAGTAATTGGTTTTGAAGGGATTTCATTCGGTATTACTTATTTCAATCTGTACCTACCATGGACGATGGACGTTGTTTTGGTCTTGGATTCTCGAACTCTCGCCTTCTCGTTTTGCATTTTTCGAACTTCCGCACAACGCACAACCTACTATCGTACAACGGTTTCTAATTATTTGAACTTCCGAACAACCTACAACCCACAACCGACAACGTTTTCTGATTTGTTGATCCAGTCGATGGACGATGTTTTCACCTTCTAAGTGTTCTTGACAGTTTCCCCCCTGTGAATTGTATAAGTTGACTTATTACCACCAGGACGATTACCGCATAGAGAACAATGTCCCACTGGAATCTATAATAACCGTAATTGATAGCAAGTTGACCAAGACCTCCAGCACCCATTGCACCAGCTATAGCGGTATAAGTTACGAGATTGATTAATAGGACGGTCACATTACCGATCTGATCGGGGAGTGTTTCCGGTATCAGTACTCTAGTAACCATCTGCCATCTGTTCAATCCCATGGAGTTGGATGAGTCTATAATTCCGGATGGAACAGCGTTAAAGGAATTCTCGGATAGTCTTGCCATAAAGGGTATAGCTGCTATCGTTAGATTGAATACTGCTGCGTTGGGACCAATTATCGTTCCCATAACTCGTTTAGTAACAGGGATCAAAAGAATAACAAGAATAATAAATGGTATAGATCTGAAGATATTTACTATTAGATCAAGCAGAGCATAAAGTCCCTTAAGTCTTCTAATTCTTGAACAAAGGTAAAGGCCTACCCCAAGCAGAATGCCAAGAGCGCTAGCAAGAAATCCTGAAAGAAAAATCATGTATAGAGTTTCTAGAGTTGCGTTAAAGATCTGCCCGATCATTAGATGACCTCCTCAAGATAGAATACAGACTCCCTGAGCTTTTCAACAAATAGAGCCTGTTTTTCACCCTCGATTCCGATTATCAAAGTTCCAAAGGGACCGTTCTTTAGTTCTTCAATCTTTCCGTATAGGATATTAATCATTACATCATTTTCTTTCGCTGTTTCCCAGAGAACGGGATCATGGGTGCACTCTCCCCAAAACAAAACCCTCAAAATTTTCTTCTTCCCAGAGAAGAAGCTTCTCTCAACTTCCAGTGGCGCTCCAAAGTCACTTACCTCATTGCTTTCTATCTTGACGAAGAACTCATGCGTTGGCCCAAAGAAGTCAAGCTTGCCATTCTGCAAATATGCGACTCTATCACAAGTTCTCTTTATAACATCCATATCATGAGTAACAACCACAAACGTGAGACCATGTTTTTCGTTCAGGTTCACAACCAAATCAAGCAATCTTCTTGTAGTTCTTGGATCGAGAGATGAAGTGGGTTCATCAAGAAATATCATCTTCGGATCCATCACAAGAGCACGAGCGATTGCTGCTCTTTGCTGTTCACCCCCCGAAAGTTGTGAAGGATAGGCATTCAACCTGTGATCCAATCCAAGTTCGGAAACGATATTAAGCACTCTTGATTTTATTTCGCTTTTAGCAATACCTTGAATCTTAAGAGGGAAGCCAATATTCTGGTAAACCGTTCTGTATCGAAAGAGATTGAAACTTTGAAAGACAACACCAATCTTCTTTCTTATTCTCCTAACCTCGCTCTCACTAAGTCCAACTATATTAAGACCATCGAACATGATCGTTCCACTGTCAACAGGCTGAAGAAGGTTAAGCGTACGTAGTAGAGATGTTTTTCCAGCTCCAGACAACCCTACAATTCCCACTATCTCTCCCTCTTTAACAGACAAGCTTACATCATCTAGAATTTTTCTTTTCCCAGATTTATCTTCAAAAGATAGATTTAGCTTCTCGACACTCAGTATCAAAATATCACTCCTCAGAAAACCGGCACAACAGCACCCTCATACTTCTCATTGATGAAGTCTCTGATCTTTTCTGTCGTCAAAACACTTATGAGAGCCTTAAGCCATGGTTTGTCTTTATCTTCTTCTCGAATGGCTATAACATTTGCATATGGAGATTCCGCGCCTTCTATAAATTCTGCATCTTTGATTGCATTGAGATTAATGGTAAGAGCATAATTAGTATTAATAACTGCCCCAGCAATTGTTTTGTCATCTGTGTAAATCCTTGGAATAAATCCAGCCTCGATTTCTACAAATGTTAACTGCTTCGGATTCTCTTTGATATCTAAAATGGTTGATTCTAGCTTTGAAGGATCATCAAGTACGATTACATCGTTGTTGTGAAGGAGAATAAGTGCACGGCCTTCGTTTGTCGGATCATTAGGAACTGCGATTCTATCACCCGGCGCAAGTTCCGAAAGAGGTTTCTTAAGATAGAATCCCATAGGTTCTACGTGAATTGCTTTGGCTGAAACCAATCCTTTAATTCCTCTTTGAGTAGTAAATGACTCAAGATAAGGTACATGCTGGAAATAGTTTGCATCAAGCTCACCGTTGGAAAGAGCGATGTTCGGAAGCACATAATCATTGAACACAACTATCTCCAGTTCATAACCCAGTTCGGTAAGATCATCTTTGATGGTCTCAAGAATCTCCGAATGTGGTACAGGAGTTGCACCTATCCTGATCTTTGTCGTCCCAAATGACAACACTACTACCAGTAGAACAATTAACACAAACAGTTTTTTCATACAAATCCCTCCTAATATAAAAAAAGGGCGTCTCAAATGAGACGCCCCACTTCTATTTTCTCAGGTACAGCTAAGCACCCGACAGAACAAGGGCGTCACTGTACATCATCATAGCTATTCTATTTTTTTCACAACAAATCTTTCTAATCATAAGCAAACCTCACAATTGTTTAGCTCATTATACACTATTCGGTAATTCAAAAGCAAATCCCTTTTGCGAAATGGCTCATAACAACAAAAAGTGCAATTCCTCTGGCAGCGAGGGGACATTGTTAGCGGTTAGGTTTCTCTCTCTGATACTCGCATTCTCGTTATTTTAATTCTCCTCTACAGAGGAGTCCCGTGTTAGCGGAGAGGTGTGTTCACTTTCTCGGATTCTCGGACTCTCGTTTTTTATTCTTTTGCTTTTCTTGAATTTGCCTACAACCCACAACATACTGACGTACAACGTGGTTTGTCTATTTTAACGATTCCGCCCTTGAGGGTGGGGGCCACTTATAGAATCAACAAACTTAACGCCATTACTGACATTCCTGCTACAAGTCCTATTATAGAAAGATGATGCTCACCATATTTTTCTGCTGAAGGTAGTAATTCATCCAATGAAATATACACCATTATTCCTGCTATACCTGAGAATACTATCCCAAAGATCAGATCGTTGAAAAATACTCTCAATAACGTAAAACTCAAAAGAGCTCCTACTGGCTCAGCTATACCTGAAAGGAATGAATAGCTAAATGCTTTTTTCTTGTTTCCAGTTGCATGATATATGGGGACAGCTACAGCTATACCTTCCGGGATATTATGTATTGCGATTGCAACAGCTATCGGAATTCCTAATGAAAGGTCTTTTATCGCTGAAAGGAAAGTGGCAAGCCCCTCAGGAAAATTATGGATTGTTATAGCCAGAGCTGTGAATACCCCGACACGCATAAGTTCTTTCTCTTTAACCTTCATATCCTCCACATCTCTCATTTCATGTGGATTTTCGGCAGATGGTACTAAAAAGTCTATTAGTGCTATCAAACCAACTCCACCAAAAAAAGCAAAAACATTTATCCAGCTGCTCAATCCTGTTCCAACTGCTTTTGCTAATGATTCTTCGCTTTTCACAAATATTTCAACGAATGAAACATAAATCATTACACCTGCTGAAAAACCAAGTGATAAAGATAAAAACCTAGTATTTGTTCTTTTTGCAAATAGAGCCATGACGCTTCCGATACCAGTAGACAGACCTGCAAAGACTGTTAGCATAATAGCTGGCCAAAAATTTGTCATTTCCATCTGAACACCACCTACAGTGTTAGCTTTTAAATTATCATAACAGAATAACATAAAAATCAATAGTTTTAACAACTTTCCCAGATTCTCGTACTGAAATACTTGTCGAGTTTCGGATCTCCGATCTCCAATCACGAATCTCGCGTTTAATACGATGGACAATGGACATTGTTTTTGATCT
>JAYEJL010000187.1:0-31184 GCA_034660555.1 Thermotogota bacterium | reverse complement strand
CTTCAGTTATACCTGTTACTTTATATAGTTGAATAAGGCTTCTTTTAAATGCTTTATCAAAAAGCACTTCATTGTTACCTGCATCCTGATCTGCACCGTACCACCAGAACCAGTCAGAACCTTCAGCCACATACAATGCATCAGTAGCCAATTCAAGAGCTTCACTTGATATTTTATCCTTTACATCCATTAGATGTTCTCTTGCTTGTGCAACGCGTTCCCATCCTTCGTCCTCTTCTTTTTCACCTATCCATGTATCAAGACTACCTCCAGCCCAAGAACCTGTCGGTAGATAATCGAGTGTTTCTTCAACATTATAATGAGATAGGTAATCTTCAGGAGTAACCATTTTAATGAGAGAATCAGAAGAAAGGGTTGCATAAAGAAGTTTTCTGAAATCATTTCCGTTGTTGGGATAATGTTCCCAGGCATTTTCACCATCCAGAGCTATCGCTATAACAGCATTGCCCTTATCGTTAAGCTCCTGAAGCTCATGGAGTCTTGTAATAAAATCTTTAACTGCATTCTCAGCTGTCATGCTGGAGTAATTGAAACCAATCTTATCTGAAAGCTCGGTGTCTCTAAAAAACACTATTAATTCTTTTCCATTGTTCTTTATTCTGTACGGTTTTAAAAGATTTTTTATATTTCCAGTAGATACTCCTGCTTTTTGTAGTATCGCTTCGTCTGTTACTGTCCACTCTAATCCAAAATCAGGCAGGATATTGACTAGTTCGTCATGAACAGCTTGCTCTGGAGGCCATAATCCCGCGGGTTTCTTTCCAAAGAGTTCTTCAAAATAATCTAGACCCCTACCGATTTGGTTTACAGCATCTTCTTTCCACCCTTTATCAATAAGAATAGGCAGTATTGGATGGTAGAAAGGAGACGTTATCATCTCAACCTTTTCTTCCTGCCAGAGGCTCTTGTGCTTTTCTACGATAGTTTCCATTATCTGCAAATGTTTATCCAGAACATAATTAACATCGTCCATAGTGTAGTTTCCATCCTGCTTTACTAGTTCTGCCAGTCTGTTATCATTCTCGATATAATCAGCGTTTATCCAATGAAGATTCCATAACACCTTTAAATCTATCAAATTCTGATCATTAAACTCTTCACTATTACTCTTTTTCTCTTGAAGTTCTGTGTATCGGCTGCTTTTTTCAACAAATTGAGGATTTATGTCGAAAAAATGTTCTATAACAAACTCCTTTTCTTCTTCCGTTAAGCTTTCTTTGTAAGAAAGCCTCATGTATTCATCCATTACATCATTTTCTAAATAATCATTAATCTGAAGGAGTAGACTCGGTACGTAATTAAAAGTTACACCACCCTTATCTAGATACTCATATACAAGATCAGCCATGTAGGGATAGTCATTTACTGCGTGTGCCCTAACCCATGGCATTTCGTATTCCAGTGTTCCAGGTATTTTGTAAAGGGGCTGATGTTGATGCCAGATCAAGATTACATTAAGAGGTTCCTTATTACTATTACCGCTCCCGACACCGTTCAGAATTTCTTCAGCAAGCTCAAAATACTTTTCTTTCTCTTCATCACCAATTCTTGCTGTTTCATCAGGTGTCCATGAAACCAAAAAGACTATTGAAGCAACTATCAATAAAGCAAGAATAAGTCTTTTCATGTTAACCCTCCTTCTCATTTTGTTTTGTACAATCTATCTCCAGCGTCACCCAATCCTGGAATAATATAAGAATGCTCATCAAGGCGTTTATCAAGTGAGGCGGTAATTATTCGGACATCAGGGTTTCTTTCCTTAACGTAAGACAAGCCTTCAGGAGCAGATATTAAGTTCATAAGTGTAATGTTCTTTCCGCCAGACTTTTTAACCACATTAATCGCAGCATTAGATGATACCCCTGTGGCCAGCATTGGGTCAAGCAGCAGTATTTCGTTTTCTTGAATATCTGGCAACTTCGAATAATATTTTATCGGTTCTATTGTTTCAGGATCTCTATAAATTCCTATGAAGCCAACAGAAGCATTGGGTAATAATGATAGAACACCTTCAACCATGCCAAGACCTGCTCGTAAAATGGGAATAACAGTAACTTTTTTGTCTTCAATCATTTTACTCTTTGTCTTGCATATTGGAGTTTCAATTTCAACATCGTAGGTTTGTATATAACGTGTAGCTTCATAGGTAATTAGTAGCGTGATTTCCTTTGTAAGTTCTCTGAACTCTTTAGGACCTGTATCTTTACTTCTGAGAATAGCCAGTTTATGTTGGATAAGCGGATGTTCAACAACTATGGGATTTTCATTAATCATTACCTGCACTTCCTTTAAGATCCTGATAAAGAGGAAATCTTTCAGTCAAATTGTGCACTCTCTCTTGTATTTTTGAAACAATTTCCTCAGGTAATTCACCTTTCTTATCCATTATATTCTCAATTACCTCTGAAATCATTTCAGCAATTATTCTCATTTCAGGTTCACCCATATTCCTTGTTGTTACCGCGGGAGTTCCTACCCTTATTCCGCTTGTTATAAAAGGTGAGCGTGTCTCTTTAGGAATGGTATTTTTATTAACAGTAATATCTACCTTTTCCAATGCCTTTTCAGTGGCTTTACCCGTAACATTTTTTTCTGTTAGGTCAACCAAAAATAAATGGGTATCCGTACCACCAGAAACTATTCTTAAACCTTTATCTTCAAGCGCTTTTGCAAGTGCTTTTGCGTTCAGTATAATCCTGTTTTGATAATCCTTAAACTCATCTTCTAACGCTTCTTTAAAAGCTACTGCTTTAGCAGCAATAATATGCATTAACGGTCCACCCTGAGTTCCTGGAAACACATTTTTATTAACTGCTTTTGCCATATCTTCATCGTTAGTGAGTATTAGTCCACCGCGTGGACCTCTCAATGTTTTGTGAGTGGTAGAAGTTACAATATGTGCGAAATCAACAGGATTTGGGTAAAGTCCTGCTGCAACAAGCCCTGCAAAATGAGCCATGTCAACTATCAGGTATGCACCAACTTCATCGGCAATTTCTCTAAATTTCTTAAAATCAATAATTCTTGAATAGGCACTTCCACCAGCAATAATGATCTTTGGTTTGTTCTTTCTTGCAAGATCCGCAACATCGTCATAATCAATGATTTCGGAATCAGGTTTTACTTCGTAGGAAACAACATTGAATAACTTCCCGGAGAAGTTTACGGGTGAACCATGAGTTAAGTGCCCTCCATGACTGAGTGACATGCCCATCAGCGTATCTCCTGGTTTGGCTACCGCCAGATAGGCTGCCATGTTAGCCTGAGAACCAGAATGTGGTTGAACATTCGCAAAATTAGTATTGAAAAGTTTTTTGACCCTTTCGCGAGCCAGATCTTCAGCTTCATCAACAAATTTACAACCGCCGTAGTAACGCTTTCCAGGATAACCTTCGGCGTATTTGTTTGTAAGCACGCTACCCATTGTTTCAAGAACGGAGCGCGATACAAAATTTTCTGAAGCTATTAATTCCAGTCCATCTGTTTGCCTGTCAAGTTCCTTACATAATATTTCATAAATCTCGTTGTCAGTTTCTTTAACCTTCTCCCACATATTATGCTATGCCTCCTCTCTATATTTTTTAACTGCTATTGTTGAAGATATTGGAGTTACTTCTATTTCATTCTCAGCTATACAATTAGGATCTTCAATAGCTTGAAAATCAAAGAATTTTAACTGCCAGCTCCCTTCTCGACTAAAGCTTGTTTTATAATGGCTTGCGTTATGAAGAATTAATAATTCTTTGTCGTCACCATTTATAACAAGGGCTATCAGCTGATTTGCAGCATGCAATATTTTTATCCTCGATCGGATCTCATCAGCACTTTTCAATCTTAACAGTTGTTCTTTTTTTCTAAAGGCAATCAGTTTTTCCACATAATTAAACAAATCATGATAATGATATTTCTCTAGATAATTGATCTCATTAACCAGTATTTTCGATCGATAGCTATTTTCATCCATAAGCTTTGTTCTGCACATTTCTGAACCGCTGTGCAAAAAAGGAATTCCCTGAGATGTTAAAACAATACCAAGGGCCAATCCAGCCATTCTTAAAACTTGTCTAAATGGTACGTTTCTAGAGGATTTAATTAGTTTATCTATGAGTGTTAGATTATCATGGGCTGAACAGTAGTTAATGGTCTCAGTTGGTTCAGAAGCAAAGCCTTTCAACAATGCTGAGTAAGATATTTCTCCAATAATTCCTTTGCAAACATCAAGTTCCTTTCCATATGCACCGGATACAAATCCGGTTTGTTCATTATCCAGCGGCCCTTTCAAAGCATTTCTTATTTCATCGTTGAACACAGCAATATTGAGATTTTTCTGTGAGCCTTTGATAAATGGCTTATCGCTCATAGAGCTACCGGAAGCTATCCAGGGCTCTCCGTAAATGATTAAACTATTCTTCTCTTTTCTTAATTCGCTTACTATTTTATTCATGGTTTTCACACCAAGTAAAGCCATCAAATCAAAACGAAATCCATCTATATGATAATGTTTAACCCAGTATTTCAACGACTGAATAATGAAATGTCTGACCATATTTCTTTCAGCCGCTACTTCATTACCGCATCCAGAACCATTTGAAAGTGCACCTTTCTCTGTGATTCTGTAATAATAAAAGGGTACAAGTTTCTGAAAGGGATTATCAAGTTCGTATGTATGATTGTAAACAACATCAAGAATAATTCCTATATTATTATCGTGTAACGACTTAATCAGTTCCTTTAGCTCGATAATTCTCTTTTTGGGATTCTCTGGTTCTGTACTGTAAGAACCTTCAGGTACATTGTATAGATAAGGGTCATAACCCCAGTTATATGCATTGGAGTCTCCCTCATCAACACTTTTAAAATCCTGAACCGGTAATAGATGCACATGTGTTACGCCAAGCTTTTTCAAATGACCAACAGCGGTATCCTGTCCAACTCTGTCCTGTGAATGCTCTGTAAAAGACATGTATTTGCCTTTGTGTCTGAGCCCACCGGTCCATGAAGTGCTGAAATCTTTGACATGAGTTTCGTATAGTATGCAATCAACGAAGTTATCAATATCTGGACCTTTATCCATTTCCCATTTATCAGGAATTACCTTATCCTGTTCAAACACAACAGAATGTGTCCCATTTTTCGTAGCTGCAATGCCGTAAGGATCTGCTGAATAAAGCCTGGTACCAAATCCTTCTATTCTAAATCGATACGCATATCCTGTCAGATCTCTTCCTACAAATACTTTTCTTACTCTTCCTTTTCTTTCAAAAAGAAATTCCTCGATCACTTCTTCAAGATTGTTTAGTTCAAAGAGTTCAAGGTAAATTTCCTGGGGTCCAGGAGCCCAGATTTTAAACTCAGTTCTACTTTTCTCACTATCTATGCTAACTCCAAGTTTACCTTTATAACAATATTTTTGATCAAGAATTCCTACAGGATACGCATAACACCGGCAATCATTAGAAAAATAAATCATTATTTCCTGTTCGGGTATAATTTCACGTAAAAGTTTGATTGTGTAGGAATAATCGTTTTTCTTTGTTGCTATGAATTCCATATCACGTCCGCTGGCTGTAATTTTAGTTGGTTCTTCCCGTGAAAACAGTGTAATCGTTTTACCATTATCTATAACCCCAAAGGGTTTCATATATTTCACTCCGGTTGTCAATTTATTCAGATGTTTTAAATAATGTCTTTAATGATTCATTATAAGGGGGATAAGCTACGTTCTTTTCTGTTATGATACCCTTAATCATTTTACCTGGTGTAACATCAAAAGCAGGATTATAACAATTGACATCGTCCGGTGCAATCTGCTGTCCCTTGATGTGTGTAATCTCTCTATGGTCTCTTTCTTCAATGGGAATATGTTCTCCATCAGGACATGACATATCGATTGTGGATAAAGGTGCGGCAATGTAAAAAGGAATATTGTGTTCCTTTGCCAGTATAGCCAGCGAGTATGTTCCTATTTTGTTTGCAGTATCACCATTTGAAGCAATTCTATCTGCTCCGACTATAACAGCGTCTATTAACCCTTTTTTCATAGCCCATCCAGCCATATTATCAGTGATTAACGTCACGGGAATATTGTCTTTCATTAATTCCCAGGTTGTTAACCTGGCTCCCTGTAAATATGGTCTTGTTTCATCAGCATATACGGATATTTTTTTGCCTTTTTCTATCGCTGCTCTTATAACACCCAATGCTGTTCCATAATCGACAGTAGCAAGTGCTCCAGCATTACAATGCGTTAATACCGTATCGCCATCTTCAAGAAGTGGTTCTCCATTTTTTCCAATTTTTTTGTTTATTTCGATATCTTCCCGGGCAATTGATATAGCTTCCTTCTCAAGTTCTTCTATCCAATTTCTTTCATTCTTTATAAGTTTCTCAAACTTCGAGTGCATTTTTTCCAGAGCCCAAAAAAGATTTACAGCAGTTGGTCTGCTTGATCCAAGATACTCTTTAACTGATTTCATATGTTCTGTCAGCTCATTGTAGTTACTACCATCAACCTCCATTGCACCCAGCAAATAACCAAAAGCAGCACCTGCGCCAATGGCGGGAGCTCCGCGAACAACCATATTTTTTATTGCATTGTACACATCATCATGGTTTCTACAGATCACCATTTCATTTTCAACCGGTAATTTTCTTTGATCAATAAAAATCAAGGTATTGCCGGTCCATTCAAGTGTTATACTCTTGAAGTTCATTTTTCGTTGTCCTCCAGCGAATCAAATATACTTTTTACAAGCTTTCTGTAGCTCTTTTCTAGCTCAGAACCCCTCATATGAGACACAATACCTTTTCCACTATCGGAATTCACCACAACCTGTGGATCGAAGGGAAGAGATTCCAAAAGAGGAATGTCATAATCTTTAGAAAGTCTATCTCCTGCTCCTTTACCGAAAAGCAGGATCTTTTCACCGCAATTTGGACAACGTAAATAAGACATGTTTTCAACAAAACCTATAACATCTTTTTTTAATGATTTAACAAAATTAAACGCTCTACTCACATCGCCAGCAGAAACATTCTGTGGGGTGGTTACCAGCAAAGACTTGATGTCCTCAATAGACTGAAGAATAGTCAATGATTCATCACCGGTACCTGGAGGTGAGTCTATTATTAGAAAATCAAGGTCTCCCCAGGCAACATCGCCAAGAAACTGATAAATTGCAGACGTTTTCATTGGTCCCCTCCAGATAACAGGAACATCGTTTTCAATAAAGTTTGCAAGTGAAACAACCTTCAGATTTGGTAACGGTTCTGGAGGTAAAATCTGTCCTTCAAGGACTTCCGGTTTATTTTTGATTCCGAGCATCAAAGCAACATCCGGTCCGTGCAAATCTATATCAAGCAAACCTACATCATAACCTTCATCAGCAAGTGCAACTGCAAGATTAACAGCTACGGTGGATTTACCAACGCCGCCCTTGCCTGACATTACAAGTAATTTGTGTTTAATAGTTTTAAGATTTTCCTTTACCTTTTTCATTCGTTCCTTCAATTTATCATTTTGTGCCATATTCATCCCTCACTTTTTTATATAATTGATCTCGTGCGTCAGTTCAACTGATTCCCTTAGCATTGCCGAAACAGAGCAATATTTATCCTGTGAAAGCTCTACAGCTTTTTCTATTTTGTCCTTTGGCAAATTTTTTCCAATAAAGTTGTACGTTAAGTTGATCTTTGTAAAAACCTTTGGATGTTCATCTTTCTTCTCACTTTCGACTTCCATAAAGAACTCATAATCAGTGACTTTCATTTTTCTCAAAATAGAAACGACATCCATGGAAGTGCAACCCATTAGAGCAATTAGAACATATTCCATCGGTCTTGCAGCACTATCTTTTCCTCCAACATTTTCTCCACTATCAAGATAAACATCATGTCCTGAAGGAGTTTTGACATGAAAAGCCATTTCTCCAATCCTTTGTAATTTCATTGACATATTTTTGACCTCCTATATTGTTTGTCTGCAAAAAAAAGGGGCTATTGCCCCTCCTGCCAATTATATGTTACTTCTTCGAGATATTCTCACGCGCTATCGAAACATATTCTTTAAAAGCATCAAAATCATTAACCGCTAAATCAGCTAACATTTTTCTATTGATATTAATGCCCGCTTCCTTAAGCCCGTGTATCAATTCATTATATTTTATGCCAAGAGATCTTGCTGCTGCATTAATTCTGGTTATCCATAATTTTCTAAAATCTCTCTTTTTTTCCTTCCTACCAAAATATGAATAGACACCAGATTTAATATAGTACTGTTTTGCCAGTCTGTATCTCCTGCTAAGTGCACCTCTGTAACCTCTTGCAGCTTTAAGTATTTTTTTCTTCTTCTTTTTGGCCGCAACTCCACCTTTAACACGCATTTATATCACCTCTCGCTCATAACGATTATTTTTGGATTGCCTGTTTTATTTTCTTTACAACTTTTCTGTTTTCTACTTCTTCCCATGTCCGTGCATTCCTGCTGTAGTTCTCTCTCATTTTTCCTGTGTTATGATTTCTACCAGAATGCTGTCTGAGTACTTTTCCGTTTTTTGTTATCTTAAATCTCTTTGCACTTGCTTTATGACTTTTCATCTTATTCTTTTTTCCCATCTTTCTTTCCTCCTTGCTTTGTTTTAGGTTTAAGCATCATCCACATATCGCGTCCTTCTACCCTGGGTGTTTTATCTACTTCACTAATATCACTTAATTCATCAGAAACACGCTCAAGTAATTCTTTACCCTTTTCAGTAAATGCCATTTCTCTTCCTCTAAACATTATTACTACTCTTACCTTACTTCCTTCTTCCAGAAAATCTCTTATATGACCAACTTTGGTATTAAAATCATGATCTTCTATTCCCAATCTAAACTTCATTTGCTTCAATTGGTTCTGCTTTGATTTTTTCTTGGCTTCCCTTTCACGTTTTTCTTTTTCGTACTTATACTTTCCGTAATCCATAATTTTAGCCACGGGTGGATTTGCATTTGGAGCCACCAGTACTAAATCATAACCTTTATCACGGGCCATATTAATTCCTTCACTAGTTGGCATAATGCCAATCTGTTCACCATCTTCATTGATTACTCTCACCTTAACACTTCGTATCTCGTTGTTTCTTGGTGCATAACTCTTTTTGTTCTTCGGCACTTTCGAATAGTTTCTTCCGATAATCAATCACCTCACAAAATAAAATAGGCGGAGGAACCCCGCCTTGATATGCTTTTTACCTCTTATACCCCTCAGCTTAAGCGGGGGTGGGAGTTACGGGACTCCTCTTGCTTTTTGATTGGTGGGCCGTGCAGGAATCGAACCCGCAACCTACTGATTAAGAATCAGCCGCTCTGCCTTTTGAGCTAACGGCCCAATCAAACACATTTTAGCCCAATCACCGTTTTATGTCAACACCACTGAACGTCATGATTTTTCTGTATTTAGCTTCAGCGTATACACATCATCTTTAATATTTGCAAAATAGGCATGACTGTCTCCTGTTTCTTCGTAACGATAATGTTTCTCTATATTTATGTCCAGTTTACTCCACATGATCCCTTCGCCAGTACCAAGGCTTTCTATTACTTCTCCTGAAGGCGAAACAATCCTACTCTGTCCCAAAAGTTCCATTTCTTTACACTTTCCAGATTGACTTGAAGTAACTACATAAACTCCGTTTTCAAGTGCTCTTGATCTCGTCGCAATATCGTAAATTCTGTATCTTTCTTTACCAAAAGCAAAGGGCATCAATAATACCTCTGCTCCTCCTCTGGCTAAAATTCTTGATAGTTCTGGAAAACCAACTTCATAGCACATAACTATTCCAAACGAAACACTATTAAATGAAAAACTAAATGGTTTCTTTCCTGGTACGAAACTCTCTTTTTCCGTCCTAAACAAATGGATTTTATCGTAGAAAATTGGCTCTTCATAAGGTTTGAAAACGGCTGTGGAATTTGTATAACCGTTTTTTATTTTTCTAATCATTCCAGCCACTACTGCTATGTCATTGTAATCTGATAGTGCTGAAAGGGTTTCCACGGTTTCCTCATACATTTCTAAAGCTGTTTCTATCGTTTTTTTATCCGGGCCATATCCGGAATTAAACATTTCTGGAAGTAGAACAAGATTTGCTCCTTTATCCACCAGGGTATCAACCGTATCCATTGCAATCTCCAGATTACGACCGGGCATGTCTCCAATCGCATTAAACTGTGCGCTACCTACACAAACCGTTTTTCTTGGCAAAAAAATCACTCCTGTATATTATCGCTTTTTCTCTTATCTATCCTTACCATTAATTTTTTTATATCCTGAAACATTATTAGCGTTATTAATCCAACAGCCAGAACAATTCCTCCATATCCCATTTTTTCATAAGATACAAAACTTAAACCCAGAGCAATGAAGCCCCAAAAAATTACTGCAAATAAAACAGAGATCTTTTTATATGAAAAAAATCCCTCCAGACCAGAAAAAAAGTATCCCAGAGAAAAGAGCAATAAAGATGTTTGCCTATCTGCTATTCCACCTTTTCTTAAATAGGAAAATGCAGCAAGGGCATATATTAGTAATAATGTCAGCCCCTGTAAACCTACAATCCATCCTCTTTCTTTGCTAAGAAAAGTACCAACAATTAGTATAGCTGACACTAAAACCACATAATAGACGTTTAATTGCAATGTATTAATCAGTAAAATTGGTATGACAGCAAATATGTAACGTATTAGAGATGAACGCATATTTTATTTGTATCCATTCTCCTTTAACCATCTTTCAGCGTTCTCTTTTGATTCTCTTCCCTGTGCTTCAAATTCTGGCTGTATAGGCATTTCTAGTATTTTCTCATGATACTCTGCTGCCTTATCCATTTTTCCCCATTTTTCATAAAGTAAAGCAAGTTCATAATAAGAATTTATGTAATCAGGTTTAAGATTTATAGCCTTTAACAAAAGTTCTTCGGACTTATCATAGTTTTTAAAGGGCCATGGAGTGTCTCTGTATCTCATACCCATTGCTAAAAAGGGCATATTGTTTTCGGGCATCAACTCCATTGCTTTTTCTATAAAATGATCAAAATCTCCCAGCATAAATAGCGATTTCACTATACCCGCAAACTCAGCCAGCTGTCCAATAGAAGCACCTGCCACATAATATGCATATCCATATTCCGGATCCATTTTAACGGCCATTTCTGCAAGTTCCCTGGCACGTTCATAATTTTCAACCTTTTCTTCTTCAGGTGCCCAGTTTGCATATTCTCTTTTGCAATCTGCTAATAATGTCAAAAAATTCACATCTTCAAATACCTTTTCTTCATCTTCCAGCTCTTCGACCAGTTCTTTCATTTCTTCAAGATTTTGAGATGATCGAATTACAATAAATCTTTGATAAGCTTCTTCGTAGTCAATTGAGAATGCAGTAATTGTTAACAATACTCCTAACAGAAAAACAAATATCAACTTCTTCATAAATATTACCTCCCATCGATGATATTCAAGCAGAATTATTATATCATTGTTAATGAGGTATGAAACAGGAGGTTATCAATGAAAAGTATCATAGTCGTTCGATATGGAGAAATAGGCCTAAAGGGTAGGAATAGAAAAAAATTCGTAGATCAGCTAGTTAACAACATCTCCAGCCAATTAGATGCATATTACATATGGAAAGAAAGAGGAAGAATATTTATTGATGGGGAATTCAATAAAAAGGTGGAACACGTTTTAGAAAGCACGTTTGGCATACAAAATTTCAATGCTGGAAAGTTATGCTCTCTTGACTCTGAAGAAATTGAAGAGGCAGCACACATAATTGCCGGGAAAAATATCGCCAGCGGACAGAATACATTTAAAGTTGAAACGAAGCGTGCCGACAAGAATTATCCTATGAATAGTCTGGAGTTTAGTGCATGGCTTGGAGATAGGGTCTTGAGAAAGAATAACTCATTGAAGGTAGATGTACACGAACCAGATTTTACCATTAATGCAGAAATAAGAGAAAATCACGTTATAATAACAGGAGAGAAGAAAAAAGGACCTGGAGGACTTCCCGTAGGTACCAGCAGTAAAGCGTTGCTATTATTATCTGGAGGACTGGATAGCCCAGTTGCTGGATGGTACGCGATGAGAAGAGGGCTGGTTGTTGATGCTATTCACTTTCGAAGTCCGCCTTTTACTGGAGAAAAGGCTTTACAGAAAGTCCTTGACCTTGGGAAAGAGTTAACTAGATTCACAGGTGGTCGCACCTTCAAAATATACTCCGTAAATTTTGCTAAAGCACAAACTTCGATACACAAAAATGTCCTGGAAAAATACAGCCTTGTTATCCAGAGACGAATGATGATGAGAATTGCAGATAATGTTCGTAAGAAAAAGGGATATGAAGCTCTAATTACAGGAGAAAATCTGGGCCAGGTGGCAAGTCAGACCCTTGAAAATATCAAAGCAATTGGCGATGTTTCAGAAAGTATTGTACTAAGACCACTAATAGGATTTGATAAACTGGATATAGTAGAAAAGGCAAAAGCTATTGATACATTTGAAATATCATCAAGACCATATGAAGATTGTTGTGTGATGTTTCTACCATCAAACCCTGTCACAAAAGCGAGACTTCATCCTGTCAGAAATCAAGAAAGTAAGATAAACATAGGTGCTATTATAAATGAAACAATTGACAGTGTTGATTTATTCCTGTTAAAAAACGGGGAAATAATAAACAGGGAGAAAGCATGATATGAAGAAACTGATTAACCTGTTGGTAACCATTTGGATTGGTTTTTCATTTTTTCTGTATGTTTGTGTTTACGGTTCTGTTGTGTTGCTAATAAGTTTGTTCATTGAAAAGCTCTCATCCCGTGAAAAAGCCAAAGATTACCTTGGGGTGGAAGTAGGACGCTTTGGCAAAGCAGCATTTTTACTTGCATTTAGTAAAGTAACCGTACTTGGAAAAGACAATATTCCCGAAAAAGGGCCAGCTGTCATTGTGTCGAATCACCAAAGTGCCTTTGATATTCCGCTGATGGCAGGTTTTGTTAAGGGTAGAATCTCTTTTATAGCAAAAAAAGAGATAGGAAAAATACCTTTTTTGAAGTGGTTTGTAGTAAGACTGGACGGAATTTTAATAGAACGTGGTAATAAGATTCAGACTGCTTCATCTATGAGAAAGATTTTACGCGTATTGAAGAATGGCGGTATAATAATGCTTTTTCCAGAGGGAACAAGAGACAGCACAGGAGCAATGGGTGATTTTAAAGAAGGAAGCCTTGCAATACCTTACAAACTAAATATACCTGTATTACCTGTTGCCTTTGATGGAACACGAAACATGATGAAAAAAGGAAGCCTGTTAATAAGACCATCTAAAATTAATATAAGGATATTAGAACCACTATATCCAAATGAATTTGCCAACGAAGAACAGTTAAGAAAAAGAACTGAAGAGCTTATTGGTAATGCCTTAACCGCAATAAAAAGCGACGAAGGGAGTGATTTCTATGCTAAAAGTTAGAATTAGAGGCCTTGCTATCGATCAGACAAATACACCCGTAGTCATATTGGAAACAGAAAAATCTGATAGAGGTTTTGGGATATGGATAGGACGTTTCGAAGCTGAATCACTCGCTCTAGCGGTAAGCGGTAAAGAATTGCCCAGACCGTTAACATATGATTTGTTGTTAAATTGCTTAACCTCGCTGAATGCAACTATTGAGAAGGCAATAATTCATTCAATAGAGGAAGATGTGTACCACGCATCTCTTTATTTAACCAAAGAAAATGGCGAAACCCTTACAATTGATGCAAGACCTTCAGATTGTCTTGTGCTAGCAGTGAAATCCAGTTTCCCTATCTATGTTGAAGAAGAGGTTTTTGAACAAAGCGCCATAGACCTTCAAAAGCTTGGAGAAGACTATCCAGGACAAACTACAAAAAAAGGGAATAATGAAGAATTTAAGCAATTCATTGAAAACATTCAGGTAGAAGACTTTAAACGCTATCTACGTAGAAAAGATGATGATGATTCTGATGAAGACAAAGTTTGATAAATTCGCAAATAACTTCGATAAAAAACTAAAAGATTATTTCGAGAATAAAGACATGCCTCTTGAATTCAAAAAAACAATAGAGTACACTCCCCTCGCAGGAGGAAAAAGACTTAGACCGTATTTAATTCACTTATTTTCGGAAGAGTTAGAAATTGAAGAACATACAATCTTGCCTTTAGAGTTGGCAGTAGAAATATTCCACAGCGCCAGCTTGATACATGATGATTTGCCAGCTATAGATAACGACAAGCTCAGACGTGGAAAACCTTCACTTCACACTGTTTACGGTGAAGGTGAAGCACTACTCGCCGGAGACTACCTGATGCTTCACGCAAATCATTTAATTAACTCATTGAATGCAGATCCTGAACGCATTATTGAATTGAATAAATTGTGGAACAACTCAGCAGAAAATATTGTATTGGGCGAATATCTTGATATACGATATGAAAATCATAATAAAAACATTCTTGATGAAATACACAAGCTTAAAACAGGGGCCCTTTTTGGATTTTGCTTTTCTTCACCTTTCATCTTTAAAGGTGTATTCGACAAGGCCAAACAATATGAAGAAATAGGTAATAATTTTGGTATTTGTTTTCAGATAATGGATGACATCAAAGATGTCACGGGAACCAGTAAAATACTTGGCAAAACGCCAAGTAAGGATCAAAAATTAAATAAACCTACTATTTTGGATCGTTTATCACTATCTGAAGCCATAAAATACAGCAATCATCTTTTTAAAGAAACTGTTCAACAAATAGAGTATAAACCTATAAGAGAAGTTCTCGGTGAGCTAAAAGAGATTATTGAAAAATCATGAAAAGAGATATCTTATGGGTGAATCCAGGTATTTTAAAAGGCTTCTAACATCGGGGAATCTGTTTTGAGGGAGAAGTTTCATCGATCTTTCAATTGCTTTTTTTAATTTTTTTGAAATCGGAGGAAACTTCATTTTTTCACCTTTAAGTCTGTTTGTAGCAGGTAAAGGATCCTGACCTGTAACCATAAAATAAATAATCGCACCCATAGAATAAATGTCTGACTGAACTGTGAGTATCATTTCCTGAGTGAAACGTTCAGGTGCAGAATAATGTCTGGAAACTATATTGCCTATAGACCCTCTGTAAAGCGAACCAATTGATGAAGCTGCTCCAAAATCAGTTATTTTGACAGCCTTTTCTTTATCAGTAATCAGGATATTGGATGGTTTCAAATCTCCGTGAAGTATTCCTTTACTATGAATTGTCTGCAATCCTTTACCAATTTCGTCTATTAGTTCTTTAAACTCCAAGTCAGAAAGAAATCCCCGTTCATTAACATATTTTCTAAGTGTTCTACCTTGTATAAACTCCATCACGTAATAGGCGGTTTTATTTTCTTTAAACGCACTTATTACCTTAACAATCCGTGGATCGTCAATTAAGGATATCAGCTCAGCTTCTTCAAGAAAATGTTCGATTTTTTCAAAAGTGTTGTCCCATTCAGAACTAGATGGAAGTTCAACTGAAGAACTACGGCGAACAGCACCTTCTGGAAAAAATTCTTTTACAGCCACATATTCTCCGGTTTTCAAGTCTTCACAAAGGTAAGTTAATCCAAATCCCCCTCTACCTAAGGATACAAGTATCTTGTACCTGTCATTGAGCTTGATTCCATTTTCCAGAGCTCTGCGGATAGATATCCCTCCAAAATCGTCATAACACCTTGCTGCTGTATTAATATATTATAGGAGGAGCCATGAAAAAACCAAACAGGCATTGACTCTAAAACTTCAACCATGCTTTCGGACCATAATTACTCTAATAAAAAAACCCGGCACTTAACCGGGCTAGATACTATTATTGAGTTTAATAAAATCAGTTCTTGCTCGCTGATATGGCAGACAATGCCAATGATGCCAATTTTGAACGTGCTACGTCTGCTCTTGACACTATAACAATCGGCACTGTTGCTCCCAGAATTATCCCTGCAATCGTTCCACCAGCAAGATAAATAGCTGATTTTCCAAGAATATTCCCCGAATGAATATCCGGTACTACAAGCAAATCTGCATTACCCGCTACGGAACCAGAAATTTTCTTTATCTTTGCTGCCATTTCACTTAATGCGTTATCCAGGGCAAGGGGCCCATCGATTTCGCAATTCTTTAACTGTCTGCGTTGAGCCATTTTTGAAATAACAGCGGCCTCCAGTGTTTCTGGCATGCTTTCGTTTACGACTTCCACAGCTGCAAGCAAGGCCACATGTGGATTCTCATAACCAATATTGTTCATGAAACTGACCGCGTTATTGATTATTGCTACTTTCTCTTTAATATCTGGCCTGATAACCATACCACCGTCTGAAACAAATATCAGTCGATCTACTACTGGAACATCCAGAACTGCCAGATGGCTTAACAACTCTCCTTTTCGTAATCCCCATTCCTTATTCAATACAGCTTTAAGCAGTACAGATGTCTTAACAAGCCCCTTCATCAAAATTTGTGCTTTATTGTTTCTTATAGCTTTTACTCCCTTTTCAGCAGCTTCAACTGAATTAGAAACATCGATTATCTCACAATTAAGTCCAATTTTTTCACATATCTGAGATGTTTTTTCTTTGCCTCCAACTAGTAATGGTTCAGCTATTCCCAAATCCTGTGCCTTTTTCAATGCGCGGAGACCTTCTTCATCTTCAGAACCAACCAAAGCAACCTTTTGAGTTTCCAATTTACTGGCATATTGAAGCATTTCATCAAAATTACGGAACATACAGTTCTATACCTCCAATTTATTCAATATCATAGATAAACAGATTTCTTCCTTCTACAAGATCGTTCAGGTCAGTTATCAAAATCACTTTTTCCGTACCGAAATCACTTTTACATCTAATGGTTATAGGTTTAATGTTCTCAGGAATATCAACCGCTAATTTTTCCAACAACTCTTTATTTTCAAAATAAGATATTTCCTTCAAACCACTACTGAAAAGATTGATTTCGCCAAAACGGGTTATTCTATCTCCTTCGTTGAAAAGTACGAGTCTACCGTCTGTCGTACCAAGCATAATGAAATCTTTCCCGAGAATTTTGTCTTTAAAAATCGAGATATAGCGTTCACCATCTAAAGAATAACGGTCCCCATCTGTGAGGAAATACCAGTATCCTCCATCAGAACTACCATCGTAACCATCATTCACTACAATACGCCATCTATAAAGCGTAAAAGGTGTCAGGAAATTAAAGTGCATCGTTTCTGAATGTATTCTGGAAATCCTGAGCGACTCACCGGAGAAAACATTTTCAAGTATCAAATCGTAGCTCAAATCGTCATTATCAAGATCATTTGCTCTCCAGCTGAAGGTATCAAAATTCATTCTTACCTTTGAACCATCTGCAGGCGAAAAGGCTCTTGGAGTTCCAGGTTTAGTATTACCTACATAGAAGATGGCTTCATCACTTGCCATTCCACCGAATCCATCAGTTGTCTTAATTTCTACCCTGTATTTGCGATTTCCAGGTAAGAACGGTAATATAAGGCTTTTTGTATTAACACTATCTGAGAATACTTGTTTATCCGTACTGATATCACTTATTGTAATTAACTGCTCCAATTCATCACCATCATAATCAAAACTCTTCCAGTGGATTTTTACAAAGCCGGAATCCATAATTTCGGGTACCTGGAGTCTGGTAATCGGAATCTTATTTTTCGTTTCAAAGTATTTACTGTTTCTGTTGATTCCACCAAATTCATCCTCTGCATATACAATAACTTCATATTTACTGTGCCCTTTGAGATTGGAAAATACTGTCATTTCTTCTTCAAGATTTTCTTTAATGGTAACCCTTTCTTCTGTAATATTTTTTAATTCAACAGTATAGGTTAAACTGTCACCATCGGGATCATATCCAATCCACTTAACCCATACAGAGGCGGGAACATTATTCGTCGCTTGACTGGAAATTTCAATATTTTCCACTGATGGGATTCCATTTCTCGTAGTGAAAGTAGCTGTTTCGCTATCAGAACCACCAAAATTATCTCTTGCAATCACTTTCCAGTAGTATAGACTGTGTCCCTTTAACCTTTCTTTATTACTCAATTCGTAATTGCTATTATTTGTACTTGCAAAGGGAACTTCAGGTTCTTTTTCATCATCTTTCCAAACGTAAAGTTGATATCTCAGAGCATCACAGTCAGGATCCTCAGCTTTCCATACAAATTCTGGTACAGATGTTATTTCTTCTACCCCGGGTTTAGGATTTATTAAGCTCGCAATCGATGGAGGAGCATTTTCCGTTTCAAACAAAACAGAGGTTGCCGTTTCTCCATCAAAGTTATCTTGGGCGATAAGTGTTACTTTATACTGTGTATGACCTTTTAACATCTTCCTGACTGAATAAGCAGTGTCATTTGTTAAAGGACTCTCAGCGACTATTTCATCCGTGGAAGTGTTTACAACAGCAAGTTTATAAGAAATGTCATCACCATCAGGATCCTCTGCCATCCATGAAAATACAGGATATCGGGTGATGCCTTTCAAACGTTCTGATGTCACATCCCTACCTTTTGTATCAACGATTTTGAATTCTTTTATTACAGGATCACGATTTGGGGTTTTTATTTCTTTCTCAACACTTGAACGCTTGGCGTATTTTTCCGTTGCACTAAGAACATCAGTTACCGATACTTCAACTAAATAATAATGGTGACCAGTTAAATTCTCACTATTTATGGTAATTTCTTGTTTTTCAGTTTTCGTCTCATATATCACTTTCTCTCCATCAAATAATTTCACTTCGTACTGCAACAAATCACCATCAACATCATTTGAATCAATAGATACTACGGGATATATACCCTCAAAGGTTATTGAGTAATCAATTTCAGGTCTATTGTTAAGCGTTACAAAACGTTTGAAATCGGTACTAAAAACAGCATTGTAGTTATCTCTTGCAATAACTCTCCAGTAGTATTCTTCATGAGGTTCCAGATCTGTTGCTGTATAGCTTGTTTCATCAGTAGTATAACTCTTGTAAAGCTTGCCCTTACTGGTTTCTCCCTTGTATATTTCTATCTCACTATTAACTTCGTCACCATCAAAATCAAAAACATTCCATACAAATTTGGCTTCATTATAATCAACAAAACCTTCTTCATCCTTTATTACACTGTATGAGATCACTTCAGGTGGAGAGTTAGGTGTTTCAATTAAACTCGAAACCTTAGACGATTTTGAAACATATGCTGCTGGAGGACTATCATATACCTCAATAAATACTTCATATTTCGAATGACCCTTAAGTCCGGTGAAAACAACCTGGAATTTTTGCTTCATCTGCTGCTGGCTTTCTTTGATCTTAGGTGTTCTGCTTACATCATCGCCTTTTAGTTGTCCACTTACTATAACTTCATCTCCATCGGGATCGATTATTTCAAGATTTACTGTCAATGCGTAACCAGTTTCACCTTTTTCTATAGAGTGCTCAAAAATCTCTATTAGTGGCCTTCTATTCAACAATGGTAGTTCTTTTATTTCAGTTGTCTTACCATTATATTCATCCGTTACCTCCAGCTCAAAGATATAGATTCCTCTTTCAGGTAATTCAACAGTGAATTGTTTTTTGTCTAACTCATAATCTTCTATAAGGCTGCCATCTTGATTTTTAACGTACAAAATAGCAGTTAATTCGTCCCCGTCTCTATCAAAGTAATCAGTTTTGACACTTATGATTTGTCCCTGCTGTGCAAATTCAGCTTCAAGTTCAAAGAGTTCAATTGATGGTGGTGTGTTAATCTGTTCAATTGTTGTCGTTTTACTGCTTATTCCACCGTATTCATCTAGCGCCTCAATTGTTATGTCATATGTCCTATTACCCTTTAGTTCAGGCATTCTTTCAGGTTCAATAAATGTTTTATTGGTATCCAAACTGAGGTATTTATCTCCACGTCTGGTTATAGTAACTCTATACGACAGCTCATCACCATCACGGTCCGAGCATTTCCACGATATACCTTTCTTTAAATCATAGGGCTCTTCTGTATTTTCTGGTTTAACGATTTCCGGTGCTTCCGGTGTGCGGTTCATGGTCTTGAAAGATACTGTACTGGTCGATGACAATCCATGTTCGTCAACAATCTTTAATTCTAGTAAATATTCATTGTGTCCCAGTATTTCCTCTGGAGGCAGAACAAAACCGGGCTCGTATTCAGTAAGTACCAGATCACCATTCAAATAAACTTTATAAGTCAACTCTGCGGTTTTAACATCTGTCGGTTTTACATCAACCACAACGTCATCTGGATTCACAGTAGTACCTTTTTCAGGCATTATTATATCGATGGTTGGAGTTACAAGAGATGTTATGAATTCTTTTGACTTTGTATCCGATCTTGCACCAAGACTATCTGTAGCAGTGATTTCACATCTATAAATCTTATTTTCATCCAAATTCAAACCATATTCACTGAATTTGAATGAATTAGCATCTGGATCGATTAATTCATTGAATAAGATCTTTTCTCCTTCTCTAACAGTAATTTTCTGTTGTATAATTCTATCTCCATCTGGATCTGTTGTTTCCCATGAAATGCTCCCCGTTAAAGGATTTACAGCTTTTCCTTCTTCGGGTGATAGAAATTCTACATAAGGTTTCCTGTTTGCTGTTTTAAAACTCCATACAGGACTCGGGAAAAGTTCTTCCCTGCCATTAGTCTTCAAAAGAACAATATACCAGTTATACTCGGTATGCGGTTTTAAATCCTTCACAGTGATTTGTTTATTTGAAGTTAATAATTCAATAGGTTTCTCCGGATTTTCCTTTTCTGATAAAACTACTTTAAACCTGAAATTTTTAAATACCAGATCCTTAACATCCCAGTTCAATATGTATGTAGTAGCAGGCTCATCACCCGGTCTACTGTTACCTATCCAGGAATATTTTCCGGTAATTCTCAGCACATTACTGTAAACTCTATCATAACCGTCATCTGCAAACGCTCTTATATAATAGTCTCTGCCTATTGGAATGCCAACCTGAAAATTATCATCAAATTTCTTCTCGCCTGTTCGAGGTCCCTCTAACTCAAAATCAGAGAAATCAGGATATATTGATTTTTCTATTCCATACTCTACTTCATCACCATCTCTTTCCTCAACGGAAACATTTACTGTGATTTCACGTTCTTTTGTAACAATCGTTCCCGCCGGTTCCATATCAATATCAGGAAGATCATTTTCCAGTGTCACTTCCCAGTACATTGTTTCGCCACTACTATCTAAATTGCTCAATCTTCCTTTATCCGTAACAACATCCACAGTCCATTGGTAATCACCAAAATCCTCAAGATTTACTTTTGTGCTTTGTTCGTTCAATTCACGAATGGTATTTAATGGTCCCTTCAATTTAAATATGTACTGATTTACATCTACTTTTTTTTCAAGTTCCCAGGAGAATTCAGTTAAACCTCTCGTAATTGTTCCAGTAGGAGATGGTTTGATAAGGGGATATGAATATGGCACATAAAAATCTTTTTCAGCTCCATCAATATCAACCTTCATGCCATCAATAGAAAAAACATTAACTATTACTCGGAATTCTTTATTCTCGGGAAGTTCCTGTTCAAAATAATTGTCTTTCGTGCATTCCTCTTCAACAACACCGGGTATTTTTACAACATATTCCGGGTCATATTTATCATATGCTGTCCATTCTATTCTTACAGGATTTTGTGGTTTTACATTGGTGATTTTTAGTTCTGGAAGCATTTCCAGTGTATTGAAGACAAACTCATGGGTCTCTTCTTGATCAACAGTGATGCTCCAGAGGTATTCCTTGAAAGGACTCAAACGAATACTCATGCTGTTAGAAGTGGTAGTAAAGGACTGAGGTTTTTTACCTACCTCTGAATATTTTATTGTGTATACAGGAAGCTTTGTTGTGGGATAAACATATCTCCACATAAGGGTAATTGACTTCTTATCTTCAAGAAATACTACACTTTTGTTTTTTGGAGATACAACAAGTTTGGGAAGTTTTTGAATGGCAACTTTCATCGATTCAAAAGCTTTGATAAAATCACCAATTTTCTCATGTTTTTCCAGCATCGGTTCAAAAAGATTTACAAGTCCTTCTGGCTCTTCCATTAGTTCTTGTATCAGTGTGCCTTTATCTCTCACAATTAATCTGTTTATCTTTGAGGTTTTAAAAGTGTTATTTATGTTTATTAGATTCTCTTTCCTCGTATCCTGAAATTGAGGATTAACTTCTTCATAAATACTTTTTATTTCATGATAGACAAGTTCAATTTCATTCATAGCTTTGATAGCGTTCAAAGAACCTGTTTTATTCGTTTCGCTAACAAATGTTCTGTGATTTTTTGTTAATACATTGTCTAAGAATTCAATTCTTTCCAAAAGAATATTGGCAGTATCATACAGAGCAAGTTTCCAATAATCTTCTTCACGTGTATATGCATAATCAATAAGGCTTTTAACCGTATCGTAGTTTATTCTGTTCAAATATCTGAAGGCTTTGTCAGTCAGTGATTTTCTTGAACCGTAAGTAAGTGGTCTAATAGCTGTAACCAGTGAATCAACCATCTCCACCGAACTGTTATACAGTGCTGTAATCTCTGAAGGGTTAGGAATTTTACCAGTTAACACTGAATAAAGCAGTTCAAGATTCTGTTCGTCTTTAACAACAAATCCATCTGAATTTATCAACAGTGGATAACTCTTATTATCTGCCCTAATGAGAATCAGTCGATAAAGTTCATCATCCGTTAATTCCTTCAATTCATCTTTATCAACACTCAGACCATAAGATTTTACTAAATTATAAGGTTCCATACTTAATATGGAATTCAGCAACTCGGATGAACCCAGACTCCAATCAGTTGTTCCATCATAATTCAATAATAGAGGATCTATATCGAGATAATCCCATCCAAAAGCAAATGATAATGGTATGACAAGAATGACTAAATATAGGAACACTTTTTTCATAATCGTCCCCTCCAGTTGGCTTCTTTAAAAGCTTATACAATGAGATTTTATCACAGTTTGCCATAAAGACACAAAGAAACTGTACTGCAAAATAAAAATGATATGATTTTTGTAATACGGAGGTGCAGGTCATGGATTACTTAAAACTTAATAAACGACTTGAAACTGCAAAGTATATTGCAACAAGTGCGGGGGACTCCATACTGAAAAATTACAATAAAAAACGCATAGTCGACACAAAAAGCAACGAATCAGATTTTGTAACACAATTTGATGTAAATGTTCAGAGAGACATCATACAGGGTATTAAAGAAACCTTTCCCGGTGATTACTTCGTTGCAGAAGAAGAGGGAATGGATAGTAAGTCTGTTAAGGGTAATGTGTGGATAATTGACCCGATTGATGGTACATTGAATTTCGTTCACAAATTACCATTATTTTGCGTATCAATTGCCTTTTTCAAGGACAAAGAACCTTTAATAGGTGTAGTTTACTGGCCCAGTGCACGATTGTTACTCCACGCGTCAAAAAACAGCGGAGCTTTCCTTAACAATAAAAAAGTTAGTGTTTCCCGTACCAGTCAGTTAAAGGATAGTCTTGTAACACTGGGAACATCAAACAGGACAGCGATGGATTTGATGTCTGCTCTTCATGATAAAGTACAGCGAATACGTATGTTTGGAACTGCTGCATTGCAGGCTGCATTTGTTGGTGCTGGTTTTTCTGAAGCCTATATTGGGGTAGAAATGAACATATGGGATATTGCAGCCGCTTATGTGATAGTAAAAGAAGCTGATGGTATTATTGCAAACTGGCATGGTAAAGAAATCGATGTGTTTGATACAAAAAAGATGATATTTTCAAATGCTTTCATTTATAATGAAATTTCAAAACTAATTAGAGATATAGATATTGGACCTGGATACTGAAATTTATATGGTATTTAAACTTACATGCTTTCAGGGGCACTGACCCCTAACAGACTAAGACCCTGCGCTATGGTTCTCTTTACCAACCTCGATAGTTCAAGTCGTATTAAAGATACATCAGGAGACGTCGGATCAACTACAATATGTTTGTTGTAAAACGCATGATATGTTCCAGCAAGTTGCTCCAGATAAGAGGTTAAACGATTTGTCTTGAAATCTGAGGTTATTTTTTTCAGAACATCTTTGAATCCGGAAATCTGTTTTATGATTTTCTTTTCCTCTTCATTAAACTCGTAATTATCGGTGATACAGGATTCAACCGAAATGTTCTCTCTTGCAGCTTTTTCGAAAATGCTGCTTATTCTTGCGTGAGCATATTGAATATAATAAACAGGATTTTCACTTGACTTCTTTTTGGCAAGTTCAATATCAAAATCCATATGTGTATCCGGATCAAACATGGCGAAAAAGTAACGTGCTGCATCAGTTCCGACCGTATCTAATAACTTTTTTAAAGTAACAAATTCACCTTTCCTTGTAGACATCTTTACAATCTTATCTTCCTGTTTTATATTGACATATTGGTGTATCACAATTCTTAAAAAACCCTCGGGTAATCCAAGCGCTTTCATGGCAGCGTACATTCTTTTTATGTGTCCACTGTGATCAGGTCCCCAAATGTCGCAAGCTATTTCATAACCTCTTTTGTATTTATTAAAATGGTAGGCAATGTCGGTAAGAAAATATGTGTACGTTCCATCGGACCGGACTAACACTTTATCTTTTTCATCTTCGAAAGAAGATACCTTAAGCCATAAAGCGGCATCTTTTTCGTAAGTTAGTCCTTTTTCTTTGAGTGTGTTCAATATTTTTATTACTTCGTTGTTTTCTATAAGACTCTTTTCACTGAACGCTGAATCAAATTGTACCCTTAATTGAGACAAAGTCTCCTGTATTTCTCCCTGTATACTTTTTAAAGCAAACTCTGAAAATTTTTCCCCGCTTTCTTCAGTCCATGGTTTTTTATATATTTCTCCATATTTCTCCCTGAAAATCTTTGCTATTTCAATCAGATATTCTCCTTTATAACCATCTTCAGGTATTTTTTCATCTTCACCAATTAGCTGCATATAGCGCGCCCATAGAGATTTTCCTAACAGTTTTATTTGTCTTCCTGCATCATTCATGTACATTTCTTTACTAACATAGTAACCCTGACTTTCAAAGACAGTAGATAATACATCACCAAAAACAAGTTGACGACCATGTCCAATAGTGATTGGCCCTGTGGGATTAGCGCTTCCAAATTCGAAAAGAATTTTTATTTTTCCCTTTTCTTTCCAAAATTCTGGTCTCTCAAGTAAGTTAATCAGTGTTTCTCTGTATACTTCATTATTCAATGTGAAATTGATAAATCCTGGTCCTGCTATGTTACATTCCTTGATAAATGAAAAAGAAGAAATTTCGCTGACGATTTCTTCAGCAATTTTTCTTGGATTTTTCTTTCGTTCCTTTGTCAGCAAAAAAGCCACATTAGTTGAAAAGTCACCCATACCCTCAGGTGGAATTTCCACTGTAAAATCAGGTATATTTTCTATACTGAAGCTATTTAGTACACTTTCTATTGCAGAATATAACTTTTTTCTTAGCATAGTACACCTCCAACCATTATAAGAAAGCAAACTGGTTTATAAGTTCATAAAAAAGCTATCATTAACTCTAGACAATTATAGACCTTGTTGAAAGAATTGATGACTGTCGGTATCATAATAAAAGTATACCAGTTAAAAGGAGGCGATAACATGGGTGTCAACCTACATAGTAAGAGTTTTTTAACTCTTCTTGATTTTAGTCCTGACGAGCTGAACTATCTTTTGGAAATTTCAAAACAGGTCAAAGCAGAAAAAAGAGCTGGAAATTTACCAATGCGTTTTGCGGGAAAATCACTAGCAATATTATTTGAAAAAAGATCAACAAGAACCAGAACCGCTTTCGAAACAGCTTTTGGAGAAGAAGGTGGTCATGCCGTATTTCTCTCAAGAGATGATATCCATCTTGGGGTAAAAGAAGATCTTGAAGATACCGCCAGAGTACTCGGTAGAATGTTTGATGCAATAGCTTTCAGAGGATTTAAACAGGAAACAGTCGAAGGACTTGCAAATTGGTCAGGCATCCCTGTGTACAATGGTTTGACAGATCTATATCATCCAACCCAAATACTTGCTGATTTTATGACCATAGAAGAGTATTTTGGAACACTAAAAGGTAGAAAACTCGTTTTCCTGGGTGATGCAAGAAATAACGTTGCCAATTCTCTCTTTATTGGAGCTGCTAAACTGGGTTTACATTTCGTATCTTGTGGCCCAAAGGATTTGTGGCCTTCAAAAGAATTATTCGAAAAATGCGAAGACATAGCAAAAAAGGAAAAAAGTGGAACGGTACTTGAACGAACAGATAATGTGAAAGAAGCTGTTGATGGTGCAGATGCCATTTACACTGATGTTTGGGCATCTATGGGAGAAGAAGAAAAACTGAAAGAGAGAATCGAACTTCTAAAACCATATCAGGTAAATGAAGAAGTAATGAACAGTACAGGAAGAAAAGATACCATTTTCCTGCACTGTCTCCCGGCTGTTAAAGGCAACGAAGTAACCCGTGAAGTCATTGAAGGACCAAAATCCAGAGTTTTTGAAGAAGCTGAAAATCGTAAACATACCATAAAAGCAGTCATGATTGCTACACTGGTTTGAGGTGATTAATCTGTGAAAACTATCGTCATTGCAATTGGTGGAAACGCGTTGAATGCGCCTGGTGAAAATCCAAGTGCTGAAGTTATGAAAAAGAACCTGAAGGGTACAGTAAAACATCTCGCTGATCTGATTGATGAAGGTTATGATCTAGTAATAACACATGGCAATGGACCTCAAGTGGGCAACTTAATGGTACAACAGGATCATGCAAAGGACGTTTTACCTCCTTATCCTCTTGATGTAAACGGCGCAATGACCCAGGGGTCAATTGGTTATCTGATCTCACAAACTCTCTCAAATGAACTAAATTCAAGAGGAATTAATGCAGATATCGCAACGTTGCTAACTCAGGTCGTTGTAGATAAAAATGACCCTGGTTTCCAAAATCCAACAAAACCTGTAGGCCCTTTTTACGATGAAGATACTGCAAAAGAACTCAAAACTGAAAAAAACTGGTCGATGAAAGAGGATGCCGGTAGAGGGTTTCGAAGAGTAGTTCCATCTCCAAAACCTTTTGATATCGTAGAAATTGATTCCATAAAAAAATTAATTGAAGCAGATACCATTCTGGTGGCAGCAGGTGGAGGTGGCATACCCGTAGTTAGAGATTCAAACGGTCATCTCAAAGGAATAGAAGCAGTAATTGATAAAGATCGAGCCTCATCACTTCTTGCCAGGCTAATTGATGCTGAAATGTTTATGATTTTAACCGCTGTTGATTACGCATACATCAACTTTGGCAAACCCGATCAAAAACCACTAAAGAAAATAAGTATAGAAGAAGCTGAACAGTTGATGAGCGATGGTCATTTTGCTAAAGGCAGTATGTATCCCAAGATCGAATCGGTGGTTGAATTTGTTAAAAAGACAAAAAAGAAAGCCGTCATAACCTCTTTGCAAAAAGTAGATGCTGCTGTTCATGAAAAAACTGGAACAATAGTATTACCCTAGACAATTACAACCCGGACTATATGTCCGGGTTTTTTGTTTCAATTTTTTCATGTTATAATCAAAATGAACGAATGATTAAAGGGAGTGATACCATGCGCGGAAAGGAAACTCGTGAAAGAATACTTGAAGCTGCAATCAAGGTTATATCAGATGAAACAATAGAGGGACTCAGTACGAGAAAAGTTTCATCAGAGGCAAATGTTAATCTTGCTGCAATTCACTATCATCATAGATCAAAGGAAGGAATGCTGATCGATCTGGCAAGATATCTTATGATGTATTACATCACTCCTAAACTTGAATCCTGTATGGTGGATAGCAAAAAACCAAAGGAGCTTTTCTCAGATATATATAGATCGATCGAGTCATTATATGATGAAAATCCTGAGGTTTTGATCTCTTTTGTATATCTATGGTTGCATGGAAGAAAAAGCAGACGCATAAAAGAAATCATTGTGAATTCTAGAGAAGAATTAACAGAAAAACTCATAACCAAACTTACAAATCACATGTCACTTAAACGTGCAAAAAAAATATCAAGAAGGTTCAATCATCAGTTATTTGGTTATATATTGGACCTGACTGTTGTCGGAGAAAAATTACCCGAAAAGGAAGTAAATGAACTGGCATCTCGATTGGCATAAAACCAAACACTAACAATCTGATTCTATGGAAAACAAAATAAAATTTTTAAATAACAGTGCATGAGTTATATAACTCATGTATTTTTTTGCTATATACTGTATTATAGATATATTGAATGCGTCAACTGTCCTGACTTTATAAAATCTGGTAATATTTTATATGATGAACATTTACGTTGATAATATATTAAGGTGGCTGCTACTATGAGTAAAACATCAAAGTGGATTTTGGGTTATTTCATTGTTTATATAGCAACATTTTTTATCTTTCCGTTGACTTCTCGTATACTTACGATGAGTTTTATTATCATGCTTCTCTCACTCGCACCAACGCATTTTGTTAAGAACAAGAAATTGCATGGATTGATAAGTGTAATAACGCTGGTCATTATATTTGTAAGTTTTTCATATCTTATTATTTCAGCTGTACCAATTTTCTTGAACGGTGTACAAGCTTTCCAGGAGCAATTTAAAGAATTTTCAGCAGATGATATTCTAAAAAACTTTCCCAATTTACCTGACTGGATCAAGGAAGCAGTAAGAACCTCTGTAGATAATCTTGGCAAATTATTTGGAAATTTTCTATTCGATACAGGTATGTATATAAGCAGAAATTTACCTACCTGGATAACTTACAGCGTTTTACTTGTAGTTGCTGCAGCCTTTCTGGTGGCCAATGGATACAGGTTGAGAAGAAAAATAACTGTACTTTTTCCTGGTTGTGATATAACAAAAGTTAGGAATTTTTACTCACTTCTACTTGGAGATTTACAAAGATATGTAGGCGGTCAATTAATTATTGCGATAATTGTTGGAAGTATAATAGGATTTGGTGTATTTTTTACAGGGATTCCCGGAGCAGTTTTTCTGGGACTCTTAGCAGGGGTAACCAATCTTATTCCCTTTCTCGGAGTTGTCATTTCTGCAATACCAACACTTATACTTGGCTTTACCAGCAAAGGGATTCCCGGAATAATTATTGCTGCAATTATCCTGATAATCGCCAATCAGATGGAAATGTGGTTTCTTTCTCCAAAAATCATGGCTGAAAGACTAAAGATCAACTGGTTTATAATACTAATAACGCTTCTGGCTTTCTCTGAATTGTTTGGAGTTTTCGGAATCGTTCTGGCTTTACCCTTTATAATTTTTGTAAGACGATTCTGGTTATGTTTTGTTACCAAGACTAAAAGAGGTGACTTGAGTGAGCATTTATGACAGAGACTGGTATAGAGAACAACATAAAGAGCAGAAGCCTTCTCCGGAAAAGAAGGCTCCTGCGAAACAATTTTTATACGGTTTTATTCTTGGGGTCGTTGTAACTGCAATCTTTTTCTTTCTTGTGTTTTAAAATGTGTACTCTACAAATGGTCTAATTTCGAAAAAGAAACTTTTATCAAAGAATTTTGTAAAATAATCACCAAAGTAAAAATTCGTATCAATTCCAACAGATAAAGAATTCCAGGAATAAGAACCTGTAAGAGTTACAATATTGGCTGCTGTTGTTTCACCCACGGGCCCTGTAAAATCAAATAAACCAGGGTACTCATCTTCGGGGTACAATTCTTCATCATCAACGTTATCACTAAAATCATCCATATAGAGGTACGGAGTTCTTATGTTGACCTCTCCCTGGGTAAAATGCTCATATATCGCTTTTAATGAAAAATATCGTACATTGGCATCAAAGAATAAAGCAAATGCATTCACATCAGGTCCATATTTAAAACCAAGAGGATATTCATTGGTGTCTCTGGCTCCAGGTAATTCAGATTTCGTTATGGTACGGTTTGTCATTTTCAATAATGGTTGCCACCTGTTATATATCCATGTATCTGTATGATACAGTTCAATCGCAGCAGAACCGATTCCATCATCAAGGAAGTTAAATGCGTACTCTATACCTCCACCATAAGCATAAGCTTTAGGTTTTCCTTTCTTGCTTGGCTCTGTGGGGCCTGCGTAATCGTCCAGTGTAAATTCGCCATAAATATTAAAGCCGTTAAAAGGAACAACAGAAAAATCAACAGAAAGCATAACATTAGAATAACCTTCACCGTAAGTATTATGATAAATTATCACAGGGCTGAAATCCGTTAAATCGGGACTTTTTCCTCCCACAGCATTTACTTCTCCAATTCCCATGCGGAACCAATCAAGTGGTTGAAAATCAAATCTATGTCCTATTACATGTTTTGAGGGAGCGTTATATATACGATCCTGTTGATTCAAATCCCATGCTTTGTCCTGTTTTTCCCATTCTTTATCACTTATTAATGATGAACTAGAAATTATATTGAAGGTGTATGTAAAATCGCCCTGACCCATGGAACCTGTATATGACCCTGTAAAGTTGTCATAATAATCTGAAGCATTGCTGATTGTAAGACCGTTTCTCATGGGACCCCAGCTAAGTTTATTCCTGCCAACATTCAAAAAAAGATTGCTGGTTGAGTAGCTCAAATAACCAAAACTGGGAAAACTAAAGTCAAAAGCTAATATATTTCCCGTAAACAATTCATGCGGAACATTTGATAATGGCGGAGTATCGTGATCCTTACCGTTTGAGATATAATTCCTGTAATCTTTTTTAAAGTCGATATTTATTATTGCTTTGAAATTGTTTCCAACTTCGGTATCAACGCCAAAAACAAACCAGCTCAACAATGAATCATACCGGTACCTTAAAAATAATGGTACACAGGGATGAAACCACCCTTCCTTTTTTGTAAAGGCTTCAAAATTATGAAGTGTTAATTCGGGAGCAAGCGTCAGATATGGATCAGAAATAAACCTTTTTGAATTTTCATTGCTACTCTCAATGAATCCCTTAGAAAGGGGAGCATTTGG
>JAYEJL010000186.1:0-7145 GCA_034660555.1 Thermotogota bacterium | reverse complement strand
TTATAATATGTTTTTTCTTAATAATTTTAATTTTTCCTCTTTCTAGCTGTTCTGTTTGGTGGATAACAAAGGAAGAGTTTAATAGCGAAATGTCAGTTGTTAAAGACAGACTAAATGAGATTTCCGGTCAGAGTGAGGATCTTGAAGAAATAAAAAAGGAAATTGACAGCTTATCAGGTGATTTGAGTGACATTGATAAACATCTAGACATTATAGAAAAACTAATTGATGATTCCGGTGAATACAAGAAAATTGAGGAAATTTTGAATGAGATGTCAAAGATAAGGAAAAAATTAAATGAAATTGAGGTTACCGGAACAAATAACAAAGAAATGGTTGAAAAGATAGATAGTAAAATCGACGAATTTATTAGATCAGTTGAAGAAGAGATGGTTGTTGAAAAGGAACTGCAGAATATTAAAATATTACTTGAAGAGATTGAGAAAAGCAGTGATGAGGAAGAAAAGTCAAAGATTTCTTCTCTGGAATCGAGAATAGAACATCTTGAAAATATCTACTCAAGTGAAGCCTCTACTCTCTCTTTAGAAATGTTTCTTTCTGAAATAGCTGATATTCGAAGCAGAGCTGGTTCAAATGTATTGAATATTGAGCAAAAATATGTAAAATACACAGTTCGATCAGGTGATACTTTGTGGGAAATAACCAGCGCTTACAATATTGATCTTGGAGATTTACGGACTTCAAATCCTGAGTTAAAAGAAAGCGACATTATTCATTCAGGAGACGAATTAATAATCCCGGTGAATTTTGGGTCGTACTTGCAACCTGATTTGGTAAGAACTGCAATTGGCATTCCTGATAGCTATGAAAAACTTATTTCCTCGATAGTATCCACATATGGAAGTTACAAAAATGGTTATGCAAATCCTGGCGTCGATTTAAAACTGGAATCATCAACGTATATTAGAAGCATATTACCAGGTAGAGTAATAGAAGCCAGGGAAATGAACGAATTTTATGGACTGGGTGTTTTAATTGAACATGGAGATGGTTATAGAACGGTTTATTCAAGACTTGGTTATACAGAACTGGAAAGGGGAGATTTTGTCAGGGCTGGTGATGTTGTTGGAATAACAAAGGAAGATGAGGTTAATCTACATTTTGAAATATGGCAGAATGAAATACCCGTAAATCCCGCTGATTTACTGTTCAATGATGTAGGAAAGTTTAAAGTAACAATGTACACTGAATGGGATGATGGAAAAAATCCAACTTCTCCATCTTTTAAGGTTACTTCATCAGGAACATATGTAAAACAATTCAGAACAGTGTCAGCGGATCCCGAGGTGTTCCCTGCCGGTACAATAATTTACGTTCCGTATTTTGCCAATGAACCAAATAAAGGTTTCTTTGTGGTAGAGGATACGGGGAATGAAATTAAAGGAAAGCGTTTGGATATTTACATAAGAGATTATGAAATTGCATCAAACTTCAATAAAGATCTGCTAGTATATAAGGTTTATTCTCCATGAAACGATATGTAGTATTAATGATTTTCTTGTTGATAATGATTCCTCTTTTTGGAGGAATAATAAAACGAGTCAAAGTGGGAACACATCCTAATAGTTTAACAATGTATAAAACAGAAAATGGAGACACGTATTTTCTGATACTTGATGAAGGTACTTCCTGTATTTATATTTTTAACGAGGATTTTGAATTGGTAAGAGTCATTGATGAATATTCAGATGATGGAATTGTTAAGATAATTATTCATGAAAGAAAGCTTTATTGCATGGCGTTTCATTCAGGAAGGTTAATTGTGTACGATCTTAAAGGTGATCTTAATTCATGGAAGCCTTTTGAAGTTATTTTTTTAAAGAGCAGGATTTTCACCGGTACGTTCCTTAAAAATACACTGGCGCTTCTATCTATTAATAAGGAAATTATTTTTTTAGATACGGTTAATCTTTCAGTAGTGAAAAGGCAAAATTTACCTGTAAAAGCTCTTTCAATTAAGGCTGATGAATACTTCTTCTATGTAACACTTTTTTATAATTACAGCCAGGTAGAGAATGCTTTTAACACTGAAGAAGGATTATACGTGTACGACGAAAAAGGTACACTGAAAAATAAAATAGACACCGGAAAAAGGCCCTCTTATGTATTTATTAGTGATAGAATTATTGGTGTAGTAAATTACCTGGATAATGTTGTTCAAATATTTAAAAGAATAGGTAGCTATATATTTGAGTTAAATAAGTCGGATATAGGGAAATTTTCTAATTTTCCATTTGTAAAAGATAATTTATTGTTGATTTGTTCTCTAATAGAAAATAGAATTTACAAATATAACCTTATTACAGAAGAATCAGGTATAATAGAAACAACAGGAAAAGGACCGCTTAAATGTGAGTTCGATTTAGATAATTATTACGTTATAAGTGTTTTCAGCGGTAGTTTTGAGATATTATCAAAAGCAGGCCATTCAGTTAAAAACTTCGATCTTCAGGGTTATCCAGTAGATTTTTTGATCTTTGAGGAATGTGCAATGATTCTGTTACAGGAAACTTGGAATTATCCAGAGGATCTCGGTGAACTGGTTGTTATAAGTTTTTAGCAAATATATTTTTGCTCAGAACATTGAAATCAAACACGTTTTTATTGTATAATATGCCTGAAATTACCATCAGAAAGCAAAATAAACAAACCTAAATCTCATAGAGGGGGGAAAGTGTATGAAAAAGTTAATTATACTGGCTTTGTTAGTGCTTACCACAGTAGCTTTCGCGGTAAAAATGCCAGTTCAACCCATATTATGGTACAACGTTGACGAATGGGTTGAAGGAGTTAAACCAGCAGAGAGGGCAGATTTGATAAGGATGTTGGTTTATCGGAATCTTGACCCTACAATCAATTTTACAAATTATGATATTTGGTTAAATAATGAACCTTTTGCCAAATATGATATTGATGAACCTATTACAAAAGCTGAAGCTATGACGATGTTTGTGAAATATCTCGGTCTTGAAAGAAAGGCCATTGAAGAATATCCCGGTCAGGCTCCTTATGACAACACTGTTAAAACAGAATATGAAAATGTCTATAAAGGCGGATTTGACACAACAAGAATTTGGGGATATTCTCAGGTGCTTACAGAAGCTTCGACATCCTTGGAAATGGACAATATTGAAGAGAATCTCACCAAGGCTGAATTTATCAAGTATCTTGTTGATGCTTTTGTAGTAAAGAATCCAGATTACGCTTACCTAACAGATAAAGTAAAAGAGTTAAGTGGCAAATATTCAGGGCTTTCTTTCGATAAAGAACTCGCAGCTTACATCTACATATTTGAAAATTACTTCCTTGTACCAGCAGAAGATAAAGCTGAACCAATATTGACCGATGGTTCTGTTTACAGTAAGGCTGAAGTGTTCACAAGGACATACCAGGATGTAATTAGCCGAGAAGAAGCATATGCTTTATTTGCAAGAATTGCTCTGGCAGAGTTCAAAAAGGCTGAAGAAACTGAACTGCTTGTTCCAGTGAGAGACATACAAAATGTTATTTCTTATAAAGCAGAATACGATGGTCAGCTTGTTTTTGAAGAAGTTACAACACCCGATGTCAATGTATCTAATGTTGAGATATATGATTACGATAAAATTCTGGGAATCTGGGAAGAAAAGCACAAAGATGATGCTGATTTCAAAACTAAGAAAGAAGAATTTGAAAAGAAACTTACCAAGCTCGGCTCTGTTGTCGTTGTAGAAACTGAAGAAGGTAACAGCTATCTCCTTCTTGGTGAATCAAAATACTGGTATCACCTGATCAATCCTCCAGAGGATATTTGGGAAGGAGAAGGAACTGATTTCGCTACATTCTATCAGACTCTTCCTGATGAAGCGGGTAATGAAGAAGTGGTACACGAGGTTGACGCAGATGTAAAAGGAAGAGTGAGAGAAAATTACACCGTATATTCTGAAGAGCTTGATAAGGAAATTGATGTTTCTGATGTGAAAGCAGAAATGGCCATTTACTATCCAGATGAGGAAGAAGCAGCAACGGTTGTTGAAGATGTAAATGTATTCCCGCACGAGCTTCTCAGGTTCTACTATAAAGAGACCACTAAATGGACACAGAGAAAAGAAATAGATAAAGCGATATTTGCCGATTCACAGGTTGCGTTGTTCCCTGTGTCAGCAAGAATTCTTTACTCAGGCGAAAAAATGACTGTTGGTAAATTGAAGGAATTTGTAAATTCCTTTGGCAAATATCCACGTTCATCTGATGAAGCTGTACTTGAAGTTATTTCAACCATGAGTGGATATGTTGATATTCTTGAGTTGCTTGATGTTTCTGACGACGTTTCCTTTGTTGGAAAGGCTAAATTCAGTAATGAGCTTAGTGGAAATAAACCTGTTGTTACAGTTGAAGACGCTGAACTTAGATATGAAGTTCTTGGCAAACTTGTTTCTGCGAAGTTCTATGAAGTAGACAATTCGTTCTTTGCGGAACTTCTTACAGAAATTGAACCTAATAAGATCAAGCTAACGGGAACAATTTATGGTGTAGTTGAAAATGAAGAAGATGGATCTGTAGTGACGAATAATGGACTTAAAGATCTGTTCCTTACTGAAGGCCCACATTCATTGGTTACAAAGCTTTCAGGAGATTACACATTGTTCCTGGAAAAACATGAAGATGATGAAAATATCACTGATTACTTCCTTAGGGTATTTAAGGAGTAATTAAAGATTTTTATAATCGGCCCGCCTGAGGCGGGCTGTTTTTTCTTAAGGGAGGTGATTAAATGAAACGAGGCGTGAAGATCACGCTTGGCGTAGTCGCAGCTGCGGTTGTTGTTGTTTTACTATATGTATTTGTTTTTTCTCCCAGAACAATTACGGTAGACATTGTTTTTCCTTCCGTAGCTGAGGATAATCCTACTTTAAAGGTAGTATCTTCTGTTGATGAAAAAAATATCAGTAAAAATTCTCCAACTGTTGATTTGAAGGTTAAGAGGTCTGGAGATGAAGTAGAACTAAAAACCCTTGATGATAATACTTTTGACAGTAAAGAAGTTGCCAGAGGTGACGATAAACTAACAATTGAAATTCCCACACCAGAGATAACTGCCTTTGAATATGAAATAAAAGAAAATGGACGACTAGTTGAATTTAACTGGGACGTTGACTATCCTCCCTATAATATCGCTGAAGTAAAACTGCAAAGAAATGGAGTTGTAATTTATAAAGATGGACAGAAATATACAGATGAACTCGAACAATTCCAAAACGAAACACTGTCCTACCAGTTGTTTGTTGAATATAGTTATGGTCCAATAGTAATTCAAAGAGAGTCAAATGTGAAAAATATAAAAGTTGGTACCCTTCCGGTAAATGTTCAAATTAATGTTGATCTGGGGAAAGGACTTTCAACTGAAAACGTTATTGTTGCAATAGATGAAGCCACAAAAACTTTGCTGGAAACTGGTGAAGTAACATTTGAAGAAATATCTCAAGGTAGCCATGACATTGTATTGAGATTCGATAATCTGACTATTTTGGAAAAGTCAGTTACACTTGACTGGAATGATGGAAATACTCATAGTTTCGATCTTGCTATCCCTGCGGTAAAACTTTCAGATTTTTCACTGGAGATTGTAGATGAAGGATACTTTATAAATTGGGAAACAGTTATACCGGAAGAATTTGAAAATGAGGATGTTTCATACAGGATTCTATATGACGATCAAGAAATGGACATTTTACAGGAAGAAGTGGTAATTCCATTGTTTGAAGAGAACAATTTAATAAATATTGTTCCATATTATAAAGAAATAAAATTTGGTGAATCACATTCAGTTGAACTAAAAGGCAAGCCACGTTTATCATTGATAGATGTTCCTGAATATGTTGATTCAACCGACGTTAGTATAAAAATTGATTCTTACAATGTATCAGATATTGAATGTACATTAAATGGTGAAACAAAAGATTTATCCACAGATGCCACTTTGGTTTCTTTCGAAAATCTGGAGCAGGGAGAACATGAAATCGTTATAAGAGCTACAGGTGTTTATGGAAGAAATTTAGAGGATACATCCAGTTTTATCGTTGATACCATACCACCAAATGAACCTTCATTGGGATCTGCTGAAATGAAAGATGGTGAAATCCATATAAACTTTGAGACAGTCAAGGATTTAGCACGATTGGAAGGTAAGATAGTTGTTTCAGAACAGTATAAAATACCTTTTAAAATAGAAACGAACACGCTGGTTATCCCTGTACCTGAAGAAGACACAGGATTCAAAGGGAAACTTGGAGTAAACGTTACAGCATTCGATTTTGCCGGGAATGAATCACAGGAAACTCATTTTGAGATCGAAGTGATTGATTTTAGCAAAATAAAAGAAGGAATCGAGCTTTCTGTTGAGCAGAGAGATTATGAAGAAGCCAGTGTTTTTGTTAAATCTGAGAATATTACAGAAGATGCTACACTGAATGTTATCGTGACGACACCTAAAAACACATATGAATATCGTTATTCTTTATCAGAAAAAATAGGACAAAAAGAGATACTTAAAGACACATATTTTGGGAAGATTAAGCTGGAATATTTCATCAATATTGCCGGTATTAAATCTGAAACTATTACTGCTACTGAAACAGAGATTGAACTGACTAATCTCAAAGGATTTCACGTTTATCAAACTGCAGAAGATGGTAGATTTGCTGTGGAGTTCTTGCAGCTTCCTGATAAAGATGTATCGTATAAGGTACGTAGAAAGATCAAGGGTGCAGATCTTTATCAGGCTATGAGACAGCTAGTTTACCGAAAACCTGAAAGGCCCGGGCAACCGGTTGTTCTTGTTGCTGAATTCGAATCTCCATTTTCTGATACAGATCAGGCTACGATGTCAGTTTATGTTGAAATAGAAGTTTCTGGTGAAGGATATGATTATGAAATAGTCAAGGACAATGTACCTCTTTACCAGGGAGCTACGATTTTAACCGGTGAGAAAACAGATGAAGTTACCTACGATTATAAAGCTTTTCCAATATTAATAAGCAAGGAACTTATCATCAAAGAAGGATCAACATTGTCATTAAGTGGAGAAGGTTTGGTTCTTCTTCAGGATGGTTCATCGATAGATGTTGATGGAACGCTTGAAATGA
>JAYEJL010000185.1:0-7193 GCA_034660555.1 Thermotogota bacterium | reverse complement strand
GAATAAGCAACCAAAATGTCGCAGACATACTTAAAAACCTTGATAAAGCGTTAGTAGTAGCGGATAGTGCCGAACCCAAGAGCATAGATGAGATAAAAAGCTATGGGATACAGATTATAGGAGTTAAGAAACAAACAGCAGGAGGATTAAAGAATGTCATCGGTTCAGAAAAGAGTTTCGTTAATTGGAGTATCAACGCAGTTCAACAAGAGAAGATAAGCGTAACCAAGAGAAGCCTTAATATTATCAGAGAATATCGCAACTATATGTGGCAAAAAGACAGAGACGGCAAGATAATAAACAAACCGGAAGAACCGTTTCACTACATTATGGATGCCGTAAGATACGCAATTTGCAGTTTAGCGCCAGTGATAAACAAAAAAGAGCTTGTAGACGCTTCATATCAGCAAATTAGGGCGAGGTGGAGTGAAGACAAGCAAACTAATCCAGCAGTATGATATTTCTAAACAAAAACCAAAAACACGAATTAAAACAAAAACAAGAAGCCGAACAGAATAAGTATCGTAATTTAATGGTTTCTTTATCTGATGAGTTGGTTGAATGGCTTAAAGAGAAGGACTTGACAATCGGAGATTTTGAGAACTTAGTAGGCTTTGTTAGAAGCAGTTTTGAAATGAGCTTTAAAAAAACCAAAATTAAAAGTTTTAATAAAAAATGAAACCTTGTAAACAATGGATTTTAGTCAAACTTATTAGAGTGGAGAATAAGTCAGGAATAATTATTCCTGAAACAACCAGAAAAGACAAAGCTAATAGTGGTGAGGTTTTAGCAGTGGGTAGAGAAGTCAAAGAAGTAAAAATAGGCGATAAAATAATGTTCAATTATCCCAAAGCTCGTTTCTTTGAGGGCGAGGGAGAATTAGACGCTAACACCGCCAAGAGAGTTTTAATCAAAGAGGAGGATATATTTTTAACTTATGAATAAAAAATACAATTTAAGGGTTCAAATTGGCAAAAAGCCAATAGCGGCAGGGCTTAAAAAGAGAGTTTATCGCTTCCAAGCTGATACAATGGAGGATTTAGCCAAAGAGCTTATAACGATTAACATTCCCAAAATGATGGAGGAGTGTTTTTTTACGCTTGAGTTTGAGGGCAAGAAACGGGATGTAGCAATGAACGCAATGAGAGCAAGACGAATTTTTAACAACGAACTTAACGCTTTCTTTTTTATCAAATTACAATTACCGGTAGTAAAATAATATGGAAAATAATGTCTTTGACTATATAAAGAATAATGAAACCGCCTTTCAAACAGGAATAGGCGTTCCAATCGTTGATGGTTGGGATTTTGATATGTATAACCATATCAGAAAATCAACCCTTTATAAGTTCGGACAGCTTGCTAATCGGACAAAAACAGACAACGACCCAGTTATCAACATAATCCTTCCAATTCTCAATGTAGCTTATCGGGTTGAAAACATAGATGTTAAGGATATAGTCCCTTATGTGGACGACCCTGATAATCAACACAAATCTTTGTTTGTTAAAAAGTTCCACGACAGATGGGCAAGGCGAGAAGAGTTTGAAATGGACGAGTTCCTTGATGACTTACAAGAATCAAAAACAGATTTCGGGCTTGTGTTAGTTAAAAAGGGGAGCGGTTATCCCGAAGTAGTCCCCTTGCAGAGATTAGCATTCTGCGATCAGACGGATATTCTTTCGGGTCCGATTTGCGAAAAACATTCATATACGGTTGACCAGTTATTAGAAATGAAAGGCAAGTGGGATTCAGACGCTATTGATGATTTAATTGTTCTGGCTCAAACAGAAAAACCCCAACAGCAAGTTAAGGGCAAAAAACAAGATACCCCAGGGAAGTATATTGAGGTTTATGAACTACACGGAATGCTCCCCGACTCTTGGCTGGACGGAGACCCCGATGTATATACTCGCCAAATACACATAATTAGTTATTACCAGTCAGAAGATATAAACGACAAAGGAATAACTCTTTATAGCGGACCAGAAAAAGAATCAATCTACGAAGCTCACAAAAGAGACAAGATATATGGCAGAGCTTGCGGTTTAGGAGGGGTTGAAGAATTGTTTGAGCCGCAGGTTTGGCACACTTATTCTGCTATTCAGAAGAAAGAGATGCTTGACACAGCCGCTTTAATGATAGTTAAAACCACAGATGGCGGACTGGCGAAACGACAAAGAATTACCGATTTGAGAAAAGGCGAAATGTTAGAACTTCAAGACGGCACGGATGCCTCCCAGTTAGTTCTCCAGCCAATAAACTGGGGAGTGTTTGATGATTGGCAAAATGATATGAAATTAACCGCCCAGACGCAAGGTTCAGCCAACGACCCAACATTAGGCGTAGAACCAAAATCAGGAACGCCATTCGCTTTACAGAAAATGACCACCGTTCAAGGTATGGGCATTCACGAATACCGACAAGGCAAAATGATTACATTCGTCAGTAAATTATATCGCAAATGGTTCTTAAAGCAGATAGTTGCTGAAATGAACAAAGGCGACGAATGGATGGAAGAATTATCTCTTGATGAAATGAAAGACATCGCGGAAAAAATATCAAACAAGGAAGTAAACTCAAAAATCAAAAAACTCATTTTAAGCGGCAAATTGGTTTCCCCCGAAGAGATTGAGGTGTTTAGAGTTCAATTCAAAGAATTATGGATGAAAGGCGGGAATAAGAGATTTTTCAAACTCATCAAAGACGAAATGAAGGACATCGCTGTTGATGTAAAAATTAACATAAAAAACAAACAAAAGAATTTGATTGAAGAAGCGGACAAGATAATATCTTTTATGAGAGCAATAATCGCAAGTCCTGTTTTACTTGAAAATGAAGGATTTGCGGATTTAATGAACCAAGTGATTGAAAAATATGGGCTTAATCCTGTGGACTTCAAAGGGATAGGTAGTTTAGCCCCCCAGACAGCCCCCCAGACATCACCACAGCCCGCACAAGCCCCTTTAAGCCCCGTAGCACAGTAATATGTTAAAAGAACAAGACAAAGCGAAAATAAGGCAATTTGTGAGCAATGAGAAAATGGTTCAAGCTGTTAAGGATGTTTTGCTTTCAAGTATTGAGGGGGATGATATAAGGAAATTTGTTTTAGATTTAGTCCCCCAATGCAAAGACGACAAAGAATTAGGAGAGAATGTCAGGGCTGTTTTTATGGGAATGAAGCTTTTTGAAAAGTCGTTCAAAAAATTATTAGAAATTGGAAAAGAAAAAAGGCAGGGTAAGGCAAAAACTAACCCTGCGGTGTAAAGGTCGAGCAAACTTAAATAAGGAAAACTTATGAATTTCATCAAAAATCAGTTAGTTCCGTTCTTATTCATCTTCGGAGTTATAGTCGGATTAGGCGGGTTAGGATATTTCATAATCACAGGAGTTAAAACCGAGTTTGTGGAGCCAGAGGTAGGAAGTGTCCCAATTACCCACGAATACCAAGCCACAAGCACATATCCGATGACTGCTAATACTCAACATCTGATAAAAGCAGCTACATACGGTTCGGTTACGCTTGGTTCAGTTGTTGTAGCAAGCACAACCAGCCATACAATAGCTATTTATAACGCAACATCTTCAGAAGCAGTTGCAGATGGAACTTACGGAACGCTTATTACAACCTTTCCTGCTGATACATCGCAGGGCACTTATACCTTTGATATAGAGATGAATGCAGGATTGGTGTTAGACTTAGCAGCAGGATTTGAGGGAAATTATGTTGTTACATATCGCTAATTAATGAAAGGACAAAAAAATGATACCAAAAATGAAGTCCTTAAAGGACAAGCTCAACGAACAAGCAAAGGGTTTAGTAGAGAAAGTAGAAAAAATAAAGGTCGTAAAGAAAAATAAAAAGAAGAAATCAAAAAAATGACTAAAAAAATAAGCAACAAAATATTTTACTCAGTAATAGCATTAACAGCAGTATTAGGTATTGGCTCAATGGTTGCAGCTTATTCCCTAAACAACACTATTAATGTTGAGGGTGATTATATTAACAACGAAGCAGAAAAAATTGTATCAGAAGATTTAGAACTTGGTGCTTTTCCAGGACCTGATGTTTATAACGATATAAATATCCACGGCAAACTTACTGATGGAGGAAAGGTTACAAACGCAAGCACAACTATGACTTCGGCTTTGACTTTAACAGCGAAACAGGTTTGTGAAAGTTCAATAATTACAGTCAATTCAGCAGCAGTAGCTGGAACAGTATCGGCAGCTTCGTTGGATATCACGCTACCAGCCACATCTACTCTATGGACTACCTGTCTTTTTGAAGAGGGAGCTCATACAACATTTTGGCTTGCTAACCTATCTCCAACAGCCGCTACAACAACTCAAATTGTTGCTGGCACTGGACAAGATTTATTAGAACCAGATGACGGTTCAGACCACGATGTAGAAATAGCAGGTGGAGCAAGAGCCAAGATTGAAATTTGGAGACAGACAGGATTAGAGACGGGCACATTAGATGCCTATGTTACAGTCACTGACTTTAGTGCAGCAGATTAATAACTAACTAACTTTAGCGGGGCTTAACCGCTTTATAAATTTATGACTATTGAACAAAAAGGTATCGCAGCTGACCTAAGAGCTGCCCAGCAAGAGCTTGAAGGGCTTGACCAAGAAGCAAAACCTAAAACTTATACTCGCCAAGAACGGCTTGTAAAAGCATTAGAGATTGCCAACAATCAATCCATTAGAGCAAGTAAGGCGGAGAAAGCTGGCAAAAAAAATCCGCAGGAGACCAAAACTCCGAAAAAGGAAGGAGCCAATCCTGCTTCTGAAACAAAGGATAGTTTTGACTACGGTGAATTGGCTTATCTTGAAGCAAAGAAAGTGTCAGAAGAATGCCATAAGTATTTGTTAGAAGAATGCCAATCTACTGGAAAAGAATTAAAGGAAATACTTGGCTATAAATATGTCAAGGAGGAAATGGAAAAGTTAGAGGCTGAAAAAGCGTCCGGAGACGCAGTGCCAGAAGGCAAGAAAAGAGGCGCTGGGGCATCAGCAAAAGCTTCGGTTAATTATTGGGTTAAAAAGGGCGAATTACCGCCTAATACGCCTGAAAATCAGAAGCTTCGCAGAGATGTTGTAAACGCCAGACAAAAACAAGCCACTGACGGTTCTAAATTTGCCGACAATCCTATTATTCAATAGGTCGGTAGTCAAAATAGGATAATTATTTAATAGACGAATTAATAAATCTATTAAACTACTACTACAGTTGCGAATACATTTCTCTATCCCGAAGAATGGAGTGTAAAACTCCAAGAACGACTCGATTACCCCACTTGTTGGAAGGAAATTTGCAGGGTTCAATACACCAATTCAAGAGTGTTCTACAACCCATATCGTTCAACTACTCCTTCTTTACAAGCACACACAAGAGGAACGGCTTACACCCACCAAACGCAGGCAGTTACCACCGACTCTGTAACGATTAACCAATCCAAGATAATCCCAATGTTTATTGACCGAGCTGACGAAGCTCAAACTCCTTACGCAAGTCAGATGGAAATTGCTGACTTACAAGGGCAGTTAATCAATGAATACTACGAAACTGATATGTTAGCCAACCACGCTATGTGGACTGACTTTGATAATAGTCAGATTGGCGGTTCAGCAGGAAACATCACAGTTTCCGCTGCTAACATTGACGACATTATCAGGGGCGTTAAGAGGGAAATCGGTGAAGCTAATGGTAAGAACTTGATGAAACAGCACGGAGCTTTCATTGTTTGGCGTTATGCTGACCTTGAACTCTTAGAGCAGTTTGCACAGGCTAATGGTTTTGTTCTCGCTGACAAAGCCCTGAAAGATGGCGTAGGAGATGACGGATACTACTTTATGGGTATGTATCACTATGTTTCCAACAGCCACGCTTCAGGACACTTGTTTGGCGGAATTAGAAACTTGTTCCACTTAGGTATTCTCACTATGACTAACGGTCAGATTGTTATTGATAAAGAACCAGCCACAGGGGGCGGTCCATTATCAGGCACAGGTGTCGTTAGTCGTATGGATTGGGAATTTGCCAGTTGGAATAATCACGAAGCAGTCCTTTATGATATAACCGTATCAAGTTAGACATCTACAGTATCATAATTCTACATCAGAGAGGACAACAATCCTCTCTGGTAAGCCAGTATTGAGTAATGGTGGCTCACCAGCTTTGTAAGCTGGAAATAATTAGGTTCGATTCCTAATGCTGGCTCTATATGGCAACTTATCCAAAAATGTATAATCTTGGCAGCGCGACCGAAGCGTTAATAAAGCCAAGTAGAAAAAAAGTAAAACCTCTTTCACCTGATGAACTGGGTAATCTTAAAAATGTGATAGAAGCAAAAAGAGCAGAACAACCTGCTAAAGTGAAATCAGCAGAGAAACCAGAAGTTAAACGAGATAAACCCTTTGTCTTTATTGGTATCCCCTGCTATAAAACAATTCATATTAGGACAATGGATTCTATTGTTATAACAATGCTTCAATATCATCCCAATATAGATTTTGGCTTTAGGAGTGGCGTCTTTGTTCACGAGAACCAAAACGATTTAGTAGAGACGGCTAAGATGAAGAGAGCGTCTCATCTCTTCTTGGTAGAACACGATAATGTGTTTCCGTCTGATACTTTAGAAAAACTGCTTGAACTTGACAAAGATGTTGTATCAGCCCCTTATTCGGGCAGGGCTTTGCCATTAGAACCATTGGTTTACGACCAGAGCAAGATGAATGATGAACTTTATCAGATGAGTTATGACCGATGGCCAGATAAACCAACAAGGGTTTATGGAGTGCCAACTGGTTGCACATTAATTAAAATGAGCGTATTTGATAAAATAGAAAAACCTTATTTTTTCTTTGAGTATAACAAAGAAGGAAAAATGGAAATGAGCCAAGATATTTATTTTAGTAAAAAGGTAAACGAGGCAAATATGGAGTGTTGGATAAGACCAGATATTGAGGTGATACACATTGGCGAAGCGGATTTCGTTTATAAAAAATAATTAAAAAACTATGAAGCTTTACGATATAATAACAGACGATAGTTTAATTGCGGAAGTATTCCGTATTTGCGGAGCTAATACTTCGTCTTATCCAATTAAACAAGTGGTCGCCAGAATAAACTCCGCTTTGGATAGATACTTACATATCGCTTTTGGAGCAGACGGAGAGCATAA
>JAYEJL010000184.1:0-7315 GCA_034660555.1 Thermotogota bacterium | reverse complement strand
ATACCCGAAATTAATCCTCTATGATCAGGATGAAACCACTTCACTGCTGCCGGGGTAGGAGAAGCATAACCAAATCCTATTGCCAGACCAAAAATTATTCCAAAGAAGAACGTCAATCCCATTACAATTAGATTGAAACCAGAAAGAATAAAACCTACTCCTGCTAAAATTGATGATGCCAACAGAACCAATCTTGGTCCTAGTTTATCCTGCAATCTTTCCTCAGTAATACAAAACCCCAAGTGTAAGGTTCACACCCAAAGCACTGAATACAATCAACCATGCTCTTTTAGTTGCAACCACAGTATTGTTTCCCTAAGAAGCAGAATAAATAACATAAAAAATCGAGGTGTGAATTTATAACGCTTATTAATTTTCTACCTTAACAGTTTAAAAATAAAAAGGAGAATGTTTCTTTGTACCCGTAAAAATTAAAATAGTCAATTCAATTGAACGATTGTTATTGGGGACAGTCCCTAATTATGATAGAAACCTTTCGAAAAAGCCGAGATTTTAGCTAATCAATAACTATCAATATATCTTTCATATTTTTCAGCAAAATATTTTCTTCTTCGTTCTCCTTCAGGAAAAATTGTACTTCTAAATCTTCTTACATTGTTCTTTACATAATCATAAGTCATATCTTTTGACACAACCGCTGATAGCATTGCAGCGCCAAGATTTGTAGCGTATTCAGCCTTTTCAAGTACTTTTAATGGTTTACCAAGCACATCAGCTAAAATTTTCATAAAAGGCTTGTTAAAAGTTGTTCCCCCAACAGTGATGTACTCTTCCATCCCTTGATAGTTTTTAATGTAAACCAGCCTGTCTATAAATCTTTTTACCTCAAAAGCCACACCTTCCATTATTGCTTGCATTAAACTTTCATCATTTTCTTTATCAGAAAGGTTGATAATCTTACCAAGCGCTGCACCATGTAGAGTATTTCTAAGATGAGGATAGAAAATGACATTACTCTCATGAAGCGACAAACTGCTTAACCAGTTATAGTCTCTTTTCAATACCTGCTTCAAAAACCAGTCGATACAATAACCACCAGTTGGTGTTCCTTCTAGCAAATAATACTTATCTTTTAGTATATGAAATCCCGCTGAAAAATACTGGCTATCTATAAATCGTGATGACTTCAAAGTATCAAAATCAGCGCAGGCAAATACTGCTCCAGATGTACCAATTGAACATAATGCCTGTTCCTGCTTTTCAATTCCCGCGGCATAAGCAGCTGCAATATGATCCTGACCAGCTGTTATCACAGAAACTTCATTATTAAGTCCAAACTCATCGATTAGTTCTTTCTTAAAATAGCCTGCTTGTTTTTCATTCCAAACCAGTTCTGGCAGTTTATCACGATCAACATCCGCAGCCTTTATGAGTTCATCCATCCATTCGCCTGTTTGCAAATTAAGCAGCATCATTCTTGAAGCAAGTGTTCTATCCATTTTCATTTCTCCGGTAAGCATATAAGCTACAAAACCTGAAACATCCAAAAATGCTTCTGTCTGTTTATAAATATCGGGTAATTTTTCTTTGATATACTTGATTTTTGAAGCAGAGAAAAACCAGCTTGAAGTTAAGCCGGTTAGTTCCCTAATTCTATTATCATCAATGTTACTTAGTAACTGTTCGTATTGTTTTTTAGTAACAGGGCTATACCACATAATCCCATCCCACAATGGACCATTTCGATCAACAGGTATTATAGTCTCTCCCATGGATGTTATCCCGATACTTCTCAAGTCGGTGCTATTACATTTAGCGATAATATTCTTGATCGATATTTTTACAATCTTCCAGAGAGCAGTTACATTTAAGAGGTCTCCATATTCAGTATGGTCAACAGGTGTTACATGACTAACAGTAGCCAAAAGTTTCCCTTTTTCATCAAAAATACAGGTTTTTACATTTGTTGTGCCTACATCAATACCAATATGTAAAGACATATTTATAGCTCCTTTATTAGGGACAGACCCTATTTTACTAAAACTTGTATTTTCAACTATTCAAATTTCACCATAGTTTTCAAATACTTTTTAATATCGATTTTTCCCTCAAGAACTCTTTTAGCTTCTTCCAGGGAGAAGGTTTTGCCTACTACTCCGTAAAACACATCGTGATAATTTTCAAGTAATTCAACTGCCTTTCCCATAGTGAAAGGATTTACAAAACTACCTATGATATTTAATTCCTTTCTATATATCTCATAGAGAGGAACTTCTGGTCTGACATTTTCATCTGCTACACCAAACTGAATCAGAGTACCAAGGATATTAAGTGATTCTATTCCGCTTTCAAAACCTTCTAATGATCCACTAGCTTCAAAACAAAAATCGTACTTCGATCTATCCGGTATTGCATTGTAAATATTTTCTACTCCTGTTTCTTTTGCTGCATTAATTCTTTTTACATCAATTTCCACAATATCCACATTTCTTGATTTCTGAATATCAGTAAGCAATTTATAAATTAATACACCAATAGACCCACCGCCAATAATTAGAACTGATTTGTCAGTATCAATTTTTACTTTGCTTAAAGCATGTAAAATACATGATAGTGGTTCTCCCAGAACCGCTATAGAAATCGGTATTTCTCTGGAAATCTGGTAGCATTGTTTCATATTGACTTTTGTATATTCAGCAAATGCTCCATTAATATTCACTCCCTGGTTTATCATGCCACCGGTGCACATATTAATTAGACCTTTTCTACAGTTTTCGCATTGAAAGCAGGACAAATTAGGGTCTCCAACAATGCGATTCCCAACACTAAATTTCTGACTTGCTCTATCACCAAGTTCCACAATTTCACCAACAAATTCACGCCCGGGAATAACAGGATATTTTGCAAATTCCAGACCTTTGAAAATATGCATGTCGGTTCCGCAGATTCCGCATCCTTCAATCTTAAGAATAACGTCTTTCGGATTTTCAATAACAGGTTTTTCTATTTCAACAATCTTCGTCAGCCCTGGTTTCTCTATTTGAAGAGCTTTCATTCTCTCTCTCCCTTATTGAAAAGAGGCATATAAATCCGCCTTTTATTAGCTTGATTATAACTTGAATACCCAAAAATCAGAAAATGATCTCATCAGTTTTATGGAATATTTACAGCCTAAGATGTGATCCATCATGTTATAATTCATTATATTTTTTTGGTGTACTTATTCTTTACCCGGTGGTGTTTGAATTGAAAAAAAGAACAAAGATAATACTCATAATCATCCTTGCTATCATAGCTGTTTCAGTAACAGGTTTTGTAATCTTAGTGAACAGATTGGAATCAAATCTTGAAAAACTTATGGCGCTGGACATACAGAATATTGATGTTTCATCTGTCCCTGATGGAAAATATACAGGCTCGTACAGTGTATTCCCTGTTTCAGCGGAGGTAGAAGTTACTGTAAGCAATAATGAAATTGAAAATATTGACCTTATAAAACATACTCATGGAAGAGGAGAAGCTGCAGAAGTAATACCAGAAAAAGTAGTCGAAGCACAATCACTTAAAATAGATGTTATCACATCTGCAACATACAGCAGTAAAGTGATCCTAAAAGCAATTGAAGATGCACTTTTAAACGCCACTGAATAAATGTATATCAAATTACATACTTGATTTATTTTAATCCACTGTTTATAAGTCTTTCTCTCTACTCTATTTTCACACCGGATTCTCGTTTATTGATTTTCTATGTTCTGAAGTGCTAACTTAATTCGAGCATCATTAAATGATTTCAACCAATAAATTCATAAAGGTTTGAACAAATGATGTGAGTGGTTAAAAGCGTCACTTCAACCAATTCTTCAAAGTAATTCTAGAAATAGACATCTATTTTCCTCACTTGTCCGTCTCTGATCAATTTTGAATATGGTTCTTTTATAGTATTGCCAACAAATTCTATCTTTTTCTCGTCGCAAGTATAAACAAATATTTTCCACCTTGATTCATCAATTTTCTCGGTGTCTTCCCTTTCATTTTCTTTCCCCCTTTTCCTTCTTTATTTATTTTATCTGTTGGTCTCAATTTGACCAACTACTCTAAGGGGCGATTACGGATTACGTTGCGTACAACGCACAACGTACCACGTACAACGTGTTTTGAATTAGTCGGTTCACGGTCAACGGTTCACGGTTCACATGTTTTAGTATTTATTGTACCCCTACATCGGACTCTCGTATTCTCGTTTTTCAAGTTTTTCTCGGTTCTCAATTCTCTAATCTCGGGAGTTTAATGCCTAACTCAATGTTCTTGGATCAAGAGTATCTCTCAATCCATCACCTATAATATTTAGACTGAGTACGATTACTGCTATTATCAGACCAGGAAAAAGGGTAACCCAGGGAGCACTCATTAGATAATCACTGCCCTGTCCAACCATTCCTCCTAATGTAGGTTCTGGTGGTGGAACACCAAGCCCAAGAAATCCCAGAGTTGCTTCTGAAAGCAATGCAGTGGAAAAATTCGTGGTGAAGGTAACTATTAAAATGGAGAATATATTGGGAAAAACATCTATTAAAATCGAACGCAGATTACTTTTTCCAAGGGCTTTACCTGCTTTCACATATAATTGTTCTTTGATAGATATTGTTGATCCTCTCATAATTCTTGCAAATATGGGTGTATAGACTATGCCTATTGCAATAATCAGATTGGTAACACTGGCTCCAAACAACGCTATAATAAAAAGTGCCAGAATGACCGAGGGGAATGCAAACATGGCATCGATAATTCTCATTATGATCATATCTACAATTTTTCCAAAATAACCTGCCACTAACCCCAAAGATGTTCCTAAAAGACTTGCCAGCACAACGGCCATTGATGCAATAATCATGCTTTTTTGTACCCCAAATATTATTCTTGAAAGTACATCTCTTCCGAATTGATCAGTACCAAACCAGTGTTGCTGATTTGGTGGACTCATCATATATTCAAAATCCATTTCAAGTGGATTGTATGGAGAGAAAAAAGCAGGGAAAAGAGACAAAATAACAATTACTATTAGCACAACAAGGCTGATGATATTTAAAGGGTTCGTTTTGAATTTTCTCACAGCTTTTCTAAATTCCATGATAGTATCTCTCCCTAACCATTATGGTAACTCTATTCTTGGATCAATGACGCTGTATAAAATGTCAACAAGAATATTTAGTATAACTATTGAAATGCCAAAAATTACAACTATTCCCTGAACAACTGGATAATCCCTTTGTTCAACTGCCTGGAGTAGCAGCCTACCCATACCTGGTATGGCAAACATACTTTCAATGACTATCGTTCCACCTATCAAATAACCCAGCTGAATTCCAGCAGTAGTAATAACCGGGATGGTAGCGTTTCTTAAAGCATGCTTAAAGATAATTGTCCTTCCTTTCATACCTTTAGATCTCGCGACTCTTATATAATCCTGCGACATAACATCCAACATGGAATTTCTGGTCATTCTCATAATCTGTGCCGCTACCATTATCCCCAGTGTTATAGCGGGTACAAGCATTATCTGAATATTTCTAAATGGATTAGCAAGAAATGACACATATCCAAAAAGAGGATAATTTGTAAACAAACTTGAAATGAAAACAATGAAAATGGCTCCAATCCAAAAAACTGGCGCAGAAAGGCCAACAAGACCAAACACCCTCACTGTATAATCCAGTTTTGAATTCCTTTTTACAGATGATATTACGCCAAGAGGAACACCAATAAACATGCTGAAAGTTATGGACAAAAGTGCGAGTTCAAAAGTAACGGGAAATCTCTCTTTGATCATTGAAAAAACAGGTTTTGTAGTTCTCAGTGATATCCCTAAATCAAGTGTTACTACTCCTTTTAACCAGTTAAAATATTGAACGACAAGTGGTTTATCTAGTCCAAGATCTTCATAAAGTTTTTGAACTTGCTCTTCATTCAAATAATTTTGAGTCCCCAGCATAATATCCACGACATCTCCTGGAACCAGATGTATCGCAATAAATACTATAAATGTAAGGATTAGTAAAGTAGGTATTGCTGATATCAAGCGCCCAATTATATAAGAGAGTTTCATACTATTACCCCTGGAATACTAGTGAAAATGGTCCCTGATCTCAATGAGATCAAGGACCGTAAAATTCATACTTTATCTTTCAATATCGGTCGTTCTAAGAGATAGTAGACTTTCGTTACTCATGGTTTCAAAACCAGTGACTGCGTTACTGGAAGCAAACAAAATATTTGGTGAATAAAGGAAAAGAATAGGTGACTTTTCTACCAGTAATCGTTGTACTTCATTATAAATCTCTTTTCTTTGTTCATATTCAGTAGTAGTTCTGCCTTCTTTAAGTAATTCATCAACTCTTTCATTACTGAAGTTAAACTTATTTGTTGAACCAGTAGTATGGAACGTTCTATAAAGTTGCTTATCGGGACTAACAGATCCAGCGTTTAACGATATGAATGAGTCAAAATCGATATTTATCCATTTGTCAATGAAAATACCCCACTCAACCAGATCAATTTTTGCTTTCACACCAATAATGGAAAGTTGTGCCTGAATAACCTGTGCAATTTTATCGAAATTGTATCTGGATGCTGTAGTTATAGAGAATTCAAATCCATCAGGGTATCCGGCTTCTTTAAGAAGCTCAGTGGCTTTGTGAGGATCATATTCGTATTCTGGAAATTCCGATGGTGAAATTGCCCATGCTTTAACTGTTGGATTCATAACACCTGTAACAGAACCTTCACCAAAAGAAACTGCTTTGATAATTTGTTCTCTATCGATTGCGTAGCTCAATGCCCTTCTAACTCTTGGATCACTGAGTGGTCCTGCATTGTTGTTTATACCCAGAAGGTAATAACTCAAAACAGGCTGTCTGTATATCTTGAATCTGTCTTTTGGAAGCATATCGAGACTCAATGGCTCATTAATTTTTGCTAAATCAACATCGCCATTACGCAATGCAGAAACTCTAGAAACCTCTTCTGGAATAATTACATATACAATTTCATCAAGGTAAGGAAGACCTTCGATAAAGTATTTTTCGTTCTCTGTAAGGGTGATGTGGTCACCAGAAACGTAAGCTGTGATTTCAAAGGGGCCTGTTCCATTTGTTTCGACCTGCATGTTGGTTCCACCTTCAACAAATTCTTTGCTGACTATTGAACTGTTAACTCCAGCAAAATTATGAAGCAGAGCATTTACCATTGGTGTGGATAATTTGAACTCAATTTTGTTATCCCCAATTGCCTTTATGGAAGTTACATTCTCATAGTACGAGGCAGCAGGCGAACCAAAATCCGGGTCTCTTATTCT
>JAYEJL010000183.1:0-33184 GCA_034660555.1 Thermotogota bacterium | reverse complement strand
CCTTTCAGTTTTTTCTTTGCTGCCATCCTGTACTGGATAATTTTTGGAGAGTTATCATTTAGAAGGAGTTCTCATTTTTCATTGCATAGAGCATACAGATATACGGTATTTTCTATCGTCCTTTTTGGTGCCTTGCTGAACTCTATTCTGCCTTCAATCGTAGGTAATGAGTACGCTCTTGCAGTGGTTCCAATTTTCTTAAGTGTATCTATAATAACTGTTCTTGCTGGTTTTGAAGTAGGACTTGGAACAGGGTTGTTTCTTTCATATTTGGCTTCTGTCAGTATGAATATTTCATTTGAACATTTCTTTTTAAATTCGGTAATGGTATTTTTAACTGTCCTTACGACAAGAAAACTGCTTAGACGTATAAATATTGCAAAAGCAGGGTTCTTTGTTGGTATTTTGTTTGCTGCAGTATTATTTGCCAGAGGACTTATTGATTTGAATGTGAACATGATACAAATTGGTATTGGCTTGATAAACCCTATTATCTCATCAATTGTTGCCATAGGAATAATTCCATACATAGAATCCATAAGTAGAATTTATTCAGATGTGGGATTATTAGAACTCGGTAGTTTATCTCATCCATTACTTAAAAGTCTTTCCCTTAACGCACCAGGTACTTATTACCACAGTATCACGCTGGCAAACCTATCTGAAGCTGCAGCTGAAAAAATAGGGGCTAACCCTATTCTTGCAAGGGTTTCAGCGTATTTTCATGACATTGGTAAATTGAAGAGACCACAATATTTCACCGAGAACCAGAGTGATAATAACCCCCACAACTCAATCACTCCATCGATGTCAAATATAGTCATCAACGAACATGTGAAAAGGGGCGTAGAACTCGCAAGGAAAAATCGATTGCCTAAATTAATTGAAGACATAATTAGAGAACATCATGGCACTCGAGTAAAGAAATATTTTTATCATAAAGCAAGAGAAGACAGTAAAGATAATAAAGACAATGGGAAAGATGAATATAGATACCCCGGCCCCAAACCACAATTTCCGGAGTCAGGAATAATTATGCTTGCCGATTCAACGGAAGCAGCATCAAAAAGTATCAAAGATCCTACTCCAGGAAAAATACACGAGTTGGTTGAAGATATTGTCAATGGTGTTTATAACGAACGCCAGCTAGACGAAAGTGGTTTAACACTTAGCGATCTAGAAAAAATCATCGATGCCTTTACAAATGTCTTGACTAATATGAATCGGGGACGCGTTGAATATCCTAAAGAAAAGGTTGACAAGGTGGTTTCTTCCAGTGAAGATTCAAGTGATAAACAGGACAAAGAATAAAATCGATGTGAATAAGATAGTTGAATTAGCCAACAATATATTATCTGAAGAGAATCTTTTTGAAAAAAATTCATATATTAATATTGTTATCACTAATGATGAAGAAATGATAGAATACAACAGAAAATTTAGAAGTAAAGACGGACCAACCGATGTTCTTTCTTTCGAGTACGGTCTCAATGAAGAGACAATTGGTGATATTGTTATATCTTTTGAAACTGTTGCCCAGCAGGCTCCTGAATATAATAATTCAACGGAGACAGAGCTTTGCTTAATGATAATTCATGGAATACTTCATTTACTGGGATACGACCACGAAAAAAATGAAAAAGAAGCAAAAATAATGTTCGATAAACAGGATTATTATTCCAACAAATATATCGAGGAGGGTTAAGTTATGGCATTATTGAAACCTTTTAAAGCTGTAAGACCTCAAAAAGAATTAGTAAAAAAAGTACAATGCCCGCCTTACGATGTTGTTTCGTTCGAAGAGGCAAAAGATTACGGGAAACATCGCGAAAGCTTTATGCATGTCATAAGAGCAGAAATCGATTTGCCCCAAGATATACCTCATTATGGAGAAACCGTATACAAAAAAGCAAAAGAAAATCTGGAAAACCTTATCAGAGATAAAATTTTAGTTCAGGATGAAAAACCATCATATTATTTATACAAACAAAAAATGAATGACCATGAACAAATTGGTCTGGTAGCATGTGCATCTGTTGATGAATATCAGCAAAATAAAATAAAGAAACATGAATTGACCCGTAAAGAGAAAGAAGATGACAGAGCTAACCATGTATATACTGTAGGAGCAAATACTGGACCTGTTTTTCTTACTTTTAAATCACAGGAATCTATTGAAACGTTATTTAAGAGATTAGTTAACGAATTGGAACCTGTTTATGATTTTGTTGATGAAAACAGCGTTCAGCACACCGTTTATGTTATAAATTCAGCAGAAAGGGTAAAGGAAATTAGAGATATTTTCGATAATATACCGGAATTATACATAGCTGACGGACATCACAGAGCAGCTTCAGGCTCAAGAGTGAGGGAAAAAATGAAAGAAGAAAATAGTAACCATTCCGGTGATGAAGAATACAACTATTTTTTGAGCGTTATTTTCCCTCATAACCATCTAATCGTTCTCGATTACAATAGAGTAGTTAAAGACCTTAATGGGCTTTCAAAAAATGACTTCTTAAAACGTATAGAGAATAACTTTACCATTGAAGAAGTAGACGAAATACCTTACGCACCAAAAGACAGACATGAATTTGGTATGTATATAGATAACCAGTGGTATTTACTAAAACCAAAAAATGGCAGCTTCGATGAAAATGACCCGGTAAAAAGCCTCGATGTAGCAATTCTCCAGAACAATTTACTTGAACCCGTGCTCGGAATCAAAAATCCCAGAAGTGATTCTAGAATTGATTTTATAGGTGGCATAAGAGGATTGAAAGAACTAGAAAATAGAACAAAAAATGGATGGGCAGTAGCATTTTCCATGTACCCCACATCCATAGAAGAATTGATGAAAGTTGCCGATGAGGGTATGGTGATGCCCCCAAAATCCACCTGGTTCGAACCCAAACTTCGAAGTGGGCTTTTCGTTCATTTGTTAAAATGAACAACGCAACGATTGTAGTCGCAGGTGGCTCCGGAAAACGTTTTGGAGGTTCCTTCCCAAAGCAGTTTGTTCCATTAAAGGGAAAAGAGATTTTTATCAGATCTGTGGAGATATTCCACAGATCTTCCTGTATAAACAGGGTTATTGTCGTAATAAACAAAAAATGGGAAAAACTGACAAAGAAATTACTCATAAAATATAATCTGGATAATATTGAACTGGTTGAAGGTGGTAATTCCCGTCAAGAATCTGTTTATAGAGGACTTGAATATTTGAACAACAATTCACCGGATAAAGTGCTGATACACGACGCTGTCAGGCCTCTTTTTGACGGAGAATATATAGATACAATATTGAGCAATATAAAACCGGGATGCGGTGCTGTTTTCGCAAGAACCGTAAATGAAACCATATACAGAGCAGAAAACAACAAAGTTATTGACTCACCGCCGAGGGAAAAATTCTGGCTGGCTGAAACTCCGCAAGGATTTGTTTATAATGAGATACTGGAAGCTCATAAACGTGGAATCAAAGAATCTAATATTGCTACCGATGAGGTACAACTTTATAAAAAATATATCGGTGAAGTTACCATCATTCCTTCAACATTCCCAAATCCAAAAATCACAACACGTAATGATATCATATACGCCGAAAACTTAATTGCAACAAAAAAATGATACAACTATCCAAAGAATGTATTCAAAAATCCCCTGACCACTTCAGCTCCACCAATAATAGCTCCAACCACACTACCTACGTTCGCCAGAACAACAACCAGCAGAACTCTGGTTGCCTTATTTTTCCAGAATCCTTTAAATGTGTAGATATCTTTAGAAAGATTTTCCATATCTTCTACTGTGGGTTTTCTAACAAACGCTTCTACCAATCCTGCAAACCACCCGGCTGCCAGAAGAGGATTTAGTGAGCTAATAGGCGCCACTGCAAAAGCAGTAAGTATAGATAGTGGGTGTCCTAAAGCAGCTATTGTACCCAGAGCTGACAAAGAACCATTCCATAGTATCCAGCTTAAAATCTGGTTGATTCCAGCATCTCTGTTTACAATAATCGTTGATAAAATCAGAGCGATTATTATTACCGGAATACTCCAGCCAATTATCTTACCAACATTTGACTTTGGCGGTATTTCATTAAGCGCTTCTAGATCCTGTTCCTTTTCGATGTTTTCTTTTATTCCGGGAACATGGCCTGCCCCAACAACAGCAACAACCTTTTTCCCCGGGGCTTCTTTTATCTTCTGAGAAAGATACATATCTCTTTCATCAATTAACAATTCCTTTAGCTGAGGAAACGCCTTAGACAGCTCACTTAAGGCTGATGTAAGTACGTCCTGTGATTTTAATTTTTCCAGTTCCTCTTCGGTTATTTTCTCGTTACTCAAGGCACTCATTATAATTAAAAAGAACAACTTGAATTTACCAAAAAAACGAAGACTGTTCCATATTTTTCTGAAGGTAATTTGAATATCCCTGTCAGCAAGAACAAGTTCTGCTTCATTATTTTTTGCAGACTGAATTCCCTGAAGCATTTCCTGGCCAGGATTTATTCCAAGTTGCTTTGCCATGCGATTCTGAAAAGAAGATAATATCATGTTGGTCAATAAAAGAAAGGACTTTTTTTCCTTCACGACTTTAAAGATATTGGTATTTTTCCATTTATCTTTGTCCTGGATCGAACGATAGCGAGATTCACAAAGCTCCACGCATACTGAATCAGGCTGTTCCTCTTCAATAACCTCTTTTACCTCTTCAGCACTGTTTTTCGAAACATGCGCGGTACCAATGAGTATTATTTCTTTATCATTCAAATTTATTCTATGAACATTTTCAGAATCCATTTATACACCGTCCTTTAAAATACCGAGATCGGAGATTCGACAAAAACGAGAAAAACACGTTCATCGAAAGTTCAAAAAACGTGAACCGTTCCCCGTGAACCAATAGGTACCAAAAACACGTCCAACACTCCGTTTCGTCCAACGTTTTCACTTCGTCCAACGCTTCGCTTCGTCCATCGAAGGTTCAAAAAACATGTACAGTTTTCCATTGTCCTATTGGTTCTAATGCCCTCTTGAGAGGGCTGCCGTAGGCTGGGTGTGTTAATTTCGGGTCTCGTTTGTAAATCGATTAACCAATTAGAACGAAACTAAAAACGTGATCTGAGTGTTTTTTATTTAAATATAAAAAACCATGCAAACGTCATTAGTCATACCGCAAATAATTATATGCTTTCAAACCTATTTTTTTATAGCGAAACCAGAGTATCTACGAGAACGCGTTTTAAAGTATTGCCTTCTGTTTCATACAAAAAACCTTCATGAATTAATGAATTTCTTGTAACTCTATTATAGGTTCTTGATAGTGATAAATCTGTTTTTTTCCAAAACTTCATTTCTCCACATGGAGGGCTTACTGTTGTCAGGCAATCATTGAACATTCCCACCATTGTTATCCGAAACTCAAATCCAAGATTAGTAAAAATACCACTAATAATCGTTGTACAGTGTTAGTTTTATATTGTACGTAACCGTTCTATACTCTTAATCTTTTTTCTCGGGTTCTCGGACTCTCGGCTTCTCGTCTTTTGTGGTTTTTCATTCTCTATATTTTATGAACAATGAAGCTCCCCTTATCAACACCCAGATAGTTTGCCATAACGTTGCATTTAGCCATGAACAAAAAATAGATGGATTTATCAAAACCGCTCATGCTTTCAAAATTACCCTGACCCTTTGCTATAACTATATCTGCATCATTCAACAAACGTTTAAACCTGTCACTCATCACGTTCTCGATAACGCCCGGAGCATCACTACCACTATCTATAATCGTTGAACAATTCTGAAGTCCTGATCTAACAGCTGTTTCATAAATCACATCGTTTAGCACCGGTTTACTCCTCACAGCGTAATATACATTTTCTACGTTTGCTGTTTCTATAAGCAATCTATCAAGAACTGTCTCTCCACAATTATCTCCAACATACAACAATGTTTTTGCTTTATTAAGTTCCCGGGAAAGCTCTGTTATGTTATCAATAGCAAAGGTTGAACTTAGCACTCTCTTTACAGTTTTTTCTACATCAATATCATGCCCGGGTGCTATATCGATAATATTACCTGAAACAGCGAGTTTTATAGCTGTACTGAGAGGGTTTTCAGAATTTTTCACAATACTTTCAAAGAAATCATATTTCTGTAGCATGTAATCAATTGCAAATTCATTCTCTTCTCTGTTTAAATCATCTTTTAGATATTCCCTTAACAAGTTACCCGCCTCTTTACCAAGATGAACAGGTGTAATACTTGTTAATTCCAATTCAACTATCCTTTTAAGAAAATTGTTCAAAATTTTCCACTGCAAATTCTCGTTCATTTTAGCATCTTTCATTATTCTTATAGCTGTATTTATATTACACGGAATACATTCTGGAGCATTAATAATAAGTCATCACCTCAATTTCAATTTGTCCGTTTTTGCTGTAAAAAGATACACATCCTCAGTTTTTTCACGATACTTTAAACCATTTTCAATAAATGGCTTCAAACTAATATCATTAGCAAGCATTAAATGTGTCTTTTTATAACCATTTTTTATTGCATAATCAGTAATTGCTTTGACTGTATCGTAATCTACAGTGCTAATCTTCACAGGTGAAATTTCAAGAGTTGTTCTTTCTTTATGATTTTCAGATAATAAAAATTCATTTTCGTTTTTCATAACCTTCGAGATTTTTGGAAATCTATCTTCAACTAATTTTTTGCCCTCAGGAATAGCAAACCAGCCATTCCACACGGTCCTTTCGCACTTTTCATTTGAAAAGGGCAGAAGTTGAAGATCGTTATCATTATTCCCTAATTTCACATTTTCTAAATCAATAGCAAGATTGGTAAATGTTTCATATCTTATGAAACCAAGTTTCTCATTCAAATTGATAGAAGCTTTGCTGCGATAATATGTCGAAAAGAACAGCTCGTTGAGACCTTTATCGATAGCAAAATAACACACGCTCTCTACCATCTTTTTACCCCAGCCTTTTCCAGTAAGCTCCGGATCTACGCGCAGTCCTTCTAGCCATCCTGAGCTCTCATCAATTAAATATAAATTGGCAAGGGCAATCAATTTACCATGTTCCTCGATTCCCAAAAAGTCGGACCTATTATCCTCAACCAGTTCTTCAAACACACCAGGAATATAATCGTTACCTCTCCAGATACTTTTTGTCATTTCATAAACGCGTTCTTTATCAGAATATTCAACCTTTCTTAGCTTAATGCTTGACAATATAAACCCTCCAGGTCTTACATTTGATATAAGTATTTCAAGAACATTTATATAAATTCATTGTTTGTGTCACATTTTTCTAATCAAGCGTTGTCTTGTTTTGCAAAATAGTCCTACATGTTAATTCATTCATATATGATAACTACTTATAATTCAAAACCTTTTCTCAGTCTTTCTTAATAGGCATCACTTAAAATTTGTATTGATAACAATTGCTCAACGGTTACATCAAATGTTATTTACCTTGACATTTAATCATATTTTACATCTTTCATTATAAATTCAAGTAAACAGTGTTTATTTATATAAACAATTAGTATGAGGATGACCTTCATGGATAATCAACCATCATTGTAACTAATTTTAGCTGAGTTAGATTAATAACATTTAGCAAAATTGCTGAACCGGTTAAGTAATAGGTGTGTATTATTTATGTCAGAAAAAGTAGTATCTAAAACAATTACAATAGCTGACATAGCAAAAATGGCAAATGTTTCAAAGGCCACCGTATCATACGTTATCAATAACAAAAAAGGCGTAAGTCTCGATGTTAGAAAGAAGATCCAAAGGATCATCAAAGAATCAAATTACAAACCAAATACTATGGCAAGAGCTCTTGCAGGAAAACGTACAAACTCTGTTGGACTTATAATACCTGATATAAGCGATATGTTCTATGCAAATATTATCCGGGGAGTGGAAAAAGCTTCAGGTAAGTTTGGATATTTTTTGAACCTATTTACCACTCACGCTAATCCTGAAAAGGAACACGAAGTCTTTGATTTCTTTACTTCCTCAATGTCAGATGGCGTTATTGTAATGACCTATTTTGTGGGAAAAGAGGTAACGAAGAAATTAAGGCAAAGAAAAATCCCTTTTGTATTTTTAGATTTTCCATATGATGACGATATATACAGCGTTTCTGTTGACAATTTAGAAGGCGGTTTTAAGGCTACCAATTATCTAATTTCTCTGGGACACAAAAAAATAGCATTTGTTCATGGACCAGAAGCAGCAAGAGATAGCAAAGCACGATATCATGGTTATCTCAAAGCATTAGAAGAACATAATATTCCCTATGATGAGGATCTTGTTTTAAAAGGAGATTTTCTCAGACAGAGTGGTTTTAAGGTAGCAAAAAAGCTTATAGAGAACAAAAAAATGCCAACTGCGATATTTGCAGCCAACGATCAGATGGCACTAGGCGCAATGTCCGCATTCAAAAAAGAAGGTTATAGAATCCCTGAAGATATATCCATAATTGGTTTTGATAACACTGAAGCCAGCTCATTCTCTAAACCCACTTTAACTACCATTATGCAGCCCATATTTGAAATGGGTTCACTCGCAGCAAAAACATTGATCAGCCTTATTAATGGAAAAACACCGGAAAAAAAGCACTATTTACTAAAAACCAGATTGCTTGAAAGACAGTCCTGTAGCTACTGCAACAGCAGGTAAACAAATGTTTTTAGTTCAATGCTAAATGTGTATTTGAGGAAACTGAACCGGTTAAGTAAGGAGGAAATAGTGTGTTTGATAACAAATTTGGAAAATTCATCGAAGATGGCAAAGAATATCTAATAAAAACTCCAAAAACTCCCAGACCCTGGATTAACGTGATTTCTAATGGAGATTACGGCATGGTGATATCCAATACAGGGTCTGGCTACAGCTGGAGAACCCACGCGTCAATTAACAGAATCACCCGCTGGGAGCAGGACCTTATTAAAGATGAATGGGGAAAATACATTTATATTAAAGACAACGAAACCGGTGATTACTGGTCTCCAACATGGAAACCTGTTTGTGTAAATTTCGATTCGTTTCAGGTTGTTCACGGGACAGGCTATACAACCTTCAAAACAGAATATAATGGGATTCAGTGTGTAACCACATATCTTGTAACGAAAAAATATCCTGCAGAATTGTGGAAATTAACTATCAAAAATAAAACCAAAAAAGCACGTAAATTGTCTATTTTCACTTATCTTGAATGGAATCTGGGCTTTGCACCTGACTGGCACAGAGAATTTCACAAATGTTTTCTGGAAACAAAATTCGTTGACAGTAAGAACTGCATAATGGCGAACAAAAGATTGTGGGAAGTTCCAGGAAAAAGAGGAGCCCATTGGAATCATGATTGGGACTATACTGCATTTCACTGGGTAAACCAGAAAACCTCAGCTGCGACAGGATCAAAAGAGGATTTCCTGGGTATGTATAGAAGCCTTAAAAACCCTTTGGCAGTTGAGAATAATACGCTCCAGAATAAATTTGGTAAATGGGAGGATGCAATTGCTTCTTTAAAAACCGATGTTGAGCTTTCACCGAATGAGGAAAAAACTATTGTTTATGGACTCGGTGCAATAAAAAACGATCACGAAAAAGGTTTGATGAATGAGATCATTTCACATTACAGCAACTCTAAGAATGTGGATGAAGAACTTGAGCAGATTAAGAGAATGTGGACAGAATTGCTTGAAAAAACATGGATAGATACTCCAGATAATGGATTTAATATAATGTCCAACATCTGGCTGAAATATCAGGCCATATCAGGAAGGATTTGGGGAAGAACAGCATATTATCAAACAGGTGGGGCCTATGGTTTTAGAGATCAGTTGCAGGACAGTCAAATTTTCCTTTATCTTGATCCTGAAAAAACAAAGGAACAAATTAGACTTCATGCCAGACATCAGTTCTCAAATGGCAGGGTGTTGCATTGGTGGCATCCTCTTACTGAAGAAGGACTGAAAAACGAAATCTCGGATAACTTACTCTGGTTAGCATACATAACGATTGAATATCTTAAAAATACGGAAGATTTTGATATTCTCAGTGAAGAAATTGACTATTACGATAGTGGAAAAGATAGCCTTTATATACATTGCTGTAAAGCCATTGATTCCGTTTTTAAAAGGATGGGGCCACATTCGTTACCACTCATCGGTGGAGGTGACTGGAACGATGGTATGAACGCAGTAGGAATCAATGGTAAAGGCGAAAGTATCTGGCTGGCACATTTCTTGACAGGTATACTTGAAGATTTCACATATATAACTGAGTTTATTAATGATACCAAACGCACAGTTAACTACAAAGAAGCCTCCGAAAAATTAAAACGATTTATAAACGAATATGGTTGGGATGGAGAATGGTACATTCGCGCCTTTAAAGACAATGGTGATCCTATAGGTAGTTCAATATGCAACCAGGGAAAAATTTATCTAAATGCTCAAACCTGGTCAATATTAAATGATACAGCAACAATGAAGAGAAAAAAGATCGCTTACCAGTCTGCTAAGAAATATCTGTTTAAAGAGTATGGTCCTATACTTTTTTCACCAGCATACAGTGTTCCAGATCCCGAAATTGGTTATCTTACAAGATATGCTCCAGGTACAAGAGAAAATGGAGGATTGTACACACATGCCGGGACATGGGCCGTTATGGCTGCCTCAAAGATGAAAGATGCAGATGCATTCGAGATTTATAAAAGCTTCATGCCCATATACCGCGCAACTGATCCCGAGAAGTACAAGGTAGAACCCTATGTTACTTCGGGAAATGTTGATGGTCCCGATTCAAAATATTTTGGCAGGGGTTGTTGGACATGGTATACAGGTTCTGCTACATGGTACTTTATTGCAGGTATTGATGGAATATTGGGAATCAGGGCAACATGGAGTGGCCTACTGATTGATCCAAATATCCCTGAACAATGGGAAAAAGTAGAAGTAAAAAGACTCTTCAGAGGAAGATTATACAAAATCACAATCAATAACAAAGGACAAAGGTACCAATTGTTTGTAAATGGTAAGGAAATTAAAGGTAAAGAGATAACTCATGAACGGGGAAAAGAACCCGTTATCGTGGAGGTAAATATTTAAATGGAGGTGAGTTGTATGAAGCGTTCTTCAATAATCATTATCACTTTTTTACTGCTCTTTGCATTAACTTTATTTGGGCAGGCAATAATTCGCGACATGGAAATCACTGAAGGGATTAACAACGACAACACAGGAGCAAAATTTGAGTTAAACGAAAACTATGTATACTCAGGAAAACACTCAGTTAAAGTGATCCCTTCTGGAAAAGCTCCAGAGACAAAAATGGCTTTTGAATTATCTGGCGAAAGCTTACTAAACTGGAAAGCTCACAATACACTTGAGCTAAGTATTTATTTTGAAGAAAACCTCGAAACAGTACCAAACAGTTACTTTCTTGGAATGGCCGACATAACTGATGGATGGCAATGGGTAGATGGAGTTTTTACCAGAAAAGAAGTTGAGAATGGCTGGAATGTCATAAGCTACAAACTCTCACCCAAAATGATTAATGTAGACAAAAACGGAAAATATATGCTTTATTTCTCTTTCTTCTTAGAAGACGAGGAAAAAATCCCTCTCAAAGATCCTTTTTACGTAGACCATTGCAATGCTTTGACTCCAGGAGAGTCAAAGGTTAGAGAATATATCTGGTCATTAAGCACCGTAGAAGAAATAGAAACATTTGATAACGACAACACAGGTGCTACATTTGAATTCAACAAAAAATATGTAGGTAGTGGCTCTGGATCTATGAAGGTCATACCATCAGGAGAAGCGGTGGAAACAAAAATAGCTGCAAAAATACCAACAGATAAATATGAGCTGTGGAAAGAATCCAATCAGTTAATAATGAGAGTTTTTTTGCCGGAAGAAATGGAGAAATTGCCAACCCAATTCTTCTTTGGAATGGCAGATTTGACAGATGGATGGCAATGGGTTGGTGGAGTTTTTAGCGAAATTGATAAGGTTACACCCGGCTGGAATGATATCCCATTTAAGCTTTCTGGTGATATGCAGAAACTAAAATCTGAAGGAAAATACAAGGTTTATATTGCATTCATTGGATATGAAGGCGGAGATAAAGCACCTCTTACTGATCCATTCTATGTTGATGGAATATATGCGATAACCACAGAAAAAATTACTCGAGAAGAAAAAATAGCAATGGTACCAGCTCAAATAAAGGAAGAGGTAAAAAAGCTTACGGAAATGGGAGACGACGAACTTTTAGAAGCTATACAGGAAAAGACGTTTCAGTATTTTTGGGAAGAGGCAAATCCAGAAAACGGTCTTGTTAAAGACAGGAGTTCAGATGATTCACCATGTAGCATTGCGGCAGTTGGATTTGGTCTTTCCTCAATTCCCGTAGCCATCGAAAGTGGCTGGATCACCAAAGAAGAAGGTTACAATTGGGCGTTGACCACTCTTAAAACTTTTGCAAATGGTGGTGTAGAAGGAAAGAAAGGTTTTTACTATCATTTTGTTAATATGGAAACGGGCAAACGCGCCCTGAGCTCTGAAATTTCATCAATAGATACCTCTTTGTTTATTGCCGGAGCCCTTACAGTGGGGCAGTATTTTGAAGGTACTGAATTGAATAAACTCGCAGTTGAATTATACAAGAAAGTAGATTGGCGATGGATGCTTGCAGGTGGCAATACATTATCAATGGGATGGAAGCCTGAAGCAGGATTTCTAGGTGCAAGATGGGATTCATTCAATGAAGGTATTCTTGCATATGTACTGGCAATAGGTTCGCCAACACATTTGATTCCTGCTTCAACCTGGGATAATATATATCGACCGGTACATGATACTTATATTCAATTACCTCAGGAAACACTATTCGTTTACCAGTATCCAAACGTATGGGTCGATTTCAGGAATAAAGTTGATCATTATGCGAATTATTTTAACAATGCTGCAGTGGCTTCCTGCTATAATTGGCTTTTTACGTTCTCCAATAGATTTCAATATGAGACTTACACTGAAGATATATGGGGACTAAGTGCATGTGATGGACCAAATGGTTATAAAGCCTATGGTGCATCAGAAGGAAATCACGACGGAACAATTGCACCTTACGCTTCTTTAGCCTCTATTCCGTTTACACCCGATTTGTCCATAAATTCATTAAGAGCTATGCTGGAAGATCAGGGAGCATTAATTTGGAACAAATATGGGTTTGTAAGCGGCTATAATGTTGACACTAACTGGTATTCTGAAGAGAACATTGGAATAGATCAGGGTGACTTGTTACTCATGATTGAAAACTACCAAACAGGAATGATATGGGAATACTTTATGAAAGTCCCAAACATTCAAACGGCGCTGAGAAAAATTGGGTTTAAAGAAAAAGATGTTGAATATGCTGTAACTCCTGAATATGCTAAGGAATTTGAAGAACTTAAAATGGCTCCTTCCCAAAAAGAAGCCTTTGCTAAAAAAGCTGATAAAACTATTAAGATTGATGGAACTCTTAAAGAGTGGGAAGTCGCTGAAAAATATGTGGTAGATGAAGATATGAATGTCCCAGCTGGTGGAATTCAAATTGTAAACAAAAGAGAGCAGATATTGCACAGTTATTTCTACATCAAGTGGAATGAAGATAATCTCTACATAGCTGCAGAAGTTTATGATGAGTACCTGGTAATTAATTTTGGTCCTGACGCCAAGGGTGGCTTCTATCAGACAGATTCCGTTGAATTTTACATTGACCCATCAAAAGCTGGTTCAAATGCTGGATTATTAAAACTTGCCATACTTCCTTTTGATACAGAAAACAATCCTCATGCAGCGAGACATGAAGATGCAAATCCAGGGCCTGTTGAGGAAGTTGCACCAGATATTGAGTACGCAACAGAGAAAACGGACTATGGTTATAACCTTGAAGTTAAAATTCCTTTCAAATATCTCAAAATAAACCCAAGATCTGGAACTAAATTAGGATTTAGCTATACCATTCATAATTCAAACAAAGAAGACGCACAGCCCGGACAATATGTTAGAGAAAACATCCTATCATGGACGAGCATACCCGAAGTCTGGGCCTCTCCAGACAAATGGGGAACACTTATTCTTGAATAAGGAGGTGCACCAATGAACAAGAAAATTCTTTTATCAGTTATTGTTCTCTTGATTTTTTCTGTTTCAATTTATAGTTCAACAGTAAAGATCTGGGCGATGGGTGAAGAAGCAAAACAACTTGGTAAGATTGCCAGTGTTTTTGAAGAACAGAATCCAGACATAACAATAGATGTTCAGGCAATACCCTGGGATAATGCTTATGATAAATTACTTACAGGAATCGCTGCTAGAAGACTACCAGATATCGCTCAAATGGGTACTACCTGGATGGCTGGATTTGGTGCCATGGGAGTTTTCGAAGAACTAACACCATATATTGAAAAATCAGACATTATTACTGAAGATCATTTTTTCGATGCTTCCTGGCAAACCGTATCATTGCAGGACGGAATATATGGAATTCCGTGGTATGTGGATATTAGGGTTATGTTCTACAGAACCGATCTTCTCAAAGAAGCAGGTTACGATAAAGCGCCTGATAATTGGGAAGAGCTTTATGAAATATCGAAGAAGCTGGCAGGACGAAAAGGTAATTACGGTATTTCACTTATGACAAACGAAGTACAGCAATTCTTCCCCTTCGTATGGCAAAATGGAGGAAGAATACTTGATGATGAAGGAAATATCACGGTTGACTCTCCTGAATTTATCGAAGCCATAGAATATTATGCAAGATTTTTCAAAGAAGATATTTCACCCAAAGGTGGTGGTGGAAACATCATTCAGGAATTTGCTTCAGGCTATACACCCATTTATTTCTCCGGTCCTTGGATGGTAAGCCTAACCAGACAACAAACACCACAAATTGATGGAAAATGGGATGTAGCCTTAATGCCAAAGAAAGAATCACGGACTTCATTTATTGGTGGTAGTAACTGGGTTTTGTTCAAGACATCCAAAAACAAAGAAGATGCCTGGAAATTTATCGAATTTATGTCCTCTCATGATACACAATTGGAATGGTACAACATCCTGGCCTCTCTCCCAGCTGTAAAATCAGTGTGGGAAGAACCAGCACTTGCTGAAAAACCCATGATCAGTCTTTTTGGTGAACAATTAAAAGATGCAAGAGCACCTTTAACTATTCCTGAATATGAAGAGATTGCAAGAGCAATATCAAGAAGACTTGAAGAAGCATGCTATGGTGTTAAGACTCCTGAAGAAGCAGCATTAGCAATGAAAAGAGATATCGAGAAAATTCTGAGATAATCAAAACAACCACCCTTTCTTGTAAAGGGTGGTTATTATTTCTTATAAAGGGAAGTAGACTTATGAAAACCCGTTTTCTGTCAATAATTTTATTCATCGGACCCTCGATAACACTAATGTTTATTTTTCTTATAATACCCATATTTTTTTCATTCTTCTTGAGTTTAACCAATTTTGGCGCTTTTGCAATGTATGACTGGAGTAAGGCCAGTTTCATTGGGTTTGAAAATTTTACAGAGCTTTTTAAGGATGAATTATTCTGGAAAGCCTTATTTAATACCTTTTATTGTTTAATCGTAGCATTACCTGTAACGGTAATACTTGCACTCGGTTCAGCCATAATGTTAAACAGAGAACAGACATACTTTAAAAACTTCTTTAAAGTAAGCTACTATTTGACCTTTATAACAAATACTGTTGCCATTGCCATTGTTTGGAGATGGATACTGAACTCACAATATGGAATTATGAACTACCTCTTAGGACTGATCGGTATTGAAGGGCCAAACTGGTTGGGAGATCCTGCATGGACAATGCCATCGGTAATAATGCTTGTAGTATGGCGAGCTATTGGATACAACATGATTCTATTTTTAGCAGGATTGCAAAATATTCCAGAATATTTATATGAGGTTGCTGAACTGGATGGTGCTACAAGATGGCAAAAGTTTATCCACGTTACGTTACCAATGTTGAGACCTACTATGCTTTTTGTGACAGTGATGATGATAATAGGTTATCTTCAACTCTTCCAGGAACCATATATGTTAACTGGTGGAGGTCCGCTAAATTCTACATTATCGATTGTTCTATATCTCTATGAGCAGGGATTCCAGTACTTCAATCTTGGATATGCCTCAACCATAGCTGTCATTCTCTTCCTGATTATAATGGGAATGACATTACTACGGATGAGAGCAACAAAATCAACATAAGGGGGTTATAAATGAGAAAGAAAAAAACATCATTTTTTGGTCAAATCGGTATCCACTCAGTTTTATTTTTTGGCTCCCTAATAATGATAGTCCCCTTTGCATGGATGGTTTCAACATCCTTTAAACTACCAGAAGAAGTCTATCTTATCCCCCCAAGATGGATACCCAATAAGCCCACGTTAGAAAACTACACAGATCTCTTTGATGCCATGAATTTTGGTAGACCGTTTATGAATACAGTTATAGTTGCACTATCTATCACATTTCTTTCTGTAATGTTGTCTTCTATGGCAGGTTATGGGTTTGCGAAGTTTAAATTTAGAGGAAGAGAAAAACTCTTTCTCATTGTTCTAGGTACACTTATGGTCCCTGGTCAAATAACAATGATTCCTGTTTTTCTCATGCTAAATCAGATGAGTCTTGTAAATACTTATGAAGGATTGATATTTCCACCAATCGCAAATGCATTCAACATATTTTTCATGAGGCAATTTATCAAATCACTTCCTGATGAATTGATTGACGCAGCCAAAATAGATGGTGCAAACGAGGGTTTCATATTTTTTAAGATCATTCTTCCTCTTACCAAACCGGCACTTGCCGCCATAACGATTTTTACATTTACAGGTTCATGGAACTCTTTCTTGTGGCCATTGATTATTGCACAGGACGAAAGCATGTACACGTTACCGGTAGCTGTTTCCGTTCTTGGCGGGCAGTATACGGAAAGGATAGCTCTTCAAATGGCTGGAGCCTGTATAGTTATAGCGCCTCTAATAATAGTATTCCTTATTGCTCAGAAATATTTTATCAAAGGCATTGCGCTGACCGGTTTGAAAGGATAAATTTCACAAATAATCAAAAAAGCCAGGCTTCAACCTGGCTTTATTGATTTTCTTTCAAACTATTTTGGAACAGAGTAATCTATAAACAATTCAATCGAATCCTTACCTTTCACATTCACTTCAAATCTAAATTCCCCCACAGGATTTACTGAGATATCTACAGAATTATCGCTTAGAAGCACGTTGTTGATCTGTGAATTAACTGGTAAAGAATCTTCTATGTAAACTGTTTGTTCTTCGTTAGATAGATTTGTTACGGTATAATAATTCTCATATTCCCTCATATCATGATATAATCCATCATATTTTCTTATAAATCTTCCTTTTACCTCAATAGAACGGGAAGCTCCTTTCAACACTAAGTCTTCACCTGAAATTGTTTTATCTATTACACTATATCCCGCATAACGATTACCATCAAAAATTTGAACAGTTCCCTCGGGTAACTCAAAATCAAAATCCTCTGAAATATAATCAATGAAAACACTTTCCAGCTGACCAAAATATGTTGGTCTAAACACATATTCTTTTCTTAGATCAATTACACTTGAGAAAAATGTGTACTCTACCTTTGTATCTTTTAGAGGGGTTTCAACCGAGTAAACGCGAATATCTGGTGTGCTTTCAATCATACCAACCGATTCAGCAGCAAATGCTTTTACCCGATTATCCATACCTCTTTCAACAACATCTTCAACAAATTGAGGGGCTTTGACATTTCCAGAAACCAGATACAATTCTCTGTTTTCAGTAAGAAAACCAAGATCTATAATGTAGTTGCCTGTAAATTTTGCTTTACCTTCCTCAATATCAAGTCTGTAACTGGTATTCCACTGAGTTCCTCTTAATAAGTAAGAATAGGTGAGTTTTCCTTCAAACGTAGAGGGGAAATCAATATTTACCGTATAATTATTCCTGTAATCAGTGTTTTCAAAGATAGGATATCCCTGAGGTTTGTAATATAGCTTTCTATACTGATCCTTTAAAACAGGAAGACTAGAAATAACTGTTAAACTCAACTTTTTACCACTTTCAAAAACAAATTCAATTGCTTTGCCAAGATTTTTCTCGTAAAGAGTAGTAAGACTATCAGGTCGGGTAAAACTAATTTGAGTATGAGAAGGAGCGTTATTTAGCATAAAACTATTCTCATCAAATGACACGTCCTTTGGTATTTCTATCGTGTATTGATCTTTATTAATCTCAACTTCACCCACAACAAAAGAGAAGTTGTTAAAAACAAATATCGTTTCACTAGAAAAAACCATAGTACCAATTATCAGACAGAAAATTTCCAAAATAAGAAAAGTTCTTCTCACTAAAATCACCACCCTGTTAACGAAATTAATACTGATATTAGACGTTGTAGAATAAGCCAGAGTTCTTTTCATTAAATAATAATTAGGAAAGCTAACCTTGACATAAATTATCAGGCGTTTTATGATTAATTTAGATATAAGAAATATTTATTTTGATACAATAAATTTTGGAGGTTTTATGCTTTTAAAGAGATTTATTTCCTATTATAAACCACACTTAAAACTATTCATACTGGACATGACCTGTGCTTTCTTAATGTCAGGAATTGATCTAGTATTTCCGATTTTTACCCAGCAGGTACTCGATGTTCACATCCCTAATGGTAACATGAGAGCTCTTTTAATTATGGCTCTTGTTATGCTTGGTCTATATATCGTTAGAGCTGCATTTCATTATATTGTTAACTACTGGGGACATGTTGTTGGCGTCAGGATGGAATACGACATGAGGAATGATATATTTTCACATCTTCAAACACTTTCATTCAGTTACTTCGATAACGTAAGGACAGGAAAGATAATGTCCAGGATCGTAAACGACTTGAGAAATGTTACAGAGCTTGCACATCACGGCCCTGAGGATCTATTTATATCAATGGTTACATTGATTGGAGCATTTATAATTCTCATGTTTACAAATGTCTGGTTAACACTTATTATTTTTGCATTCATACCCTTTGGTTTGGCATGAATAAGAGAAAAAAGATGGGAAAAGCATTTAGATATGTTAGAAGAAGAATTGCAAACGTAAATGCCAGACTGGAAAACAGCATTTCAGGTATAAGGGTTGCTCAGTCGTATACAAATGAAGATTATGAAATGGATAAATTTGATGAAGGTAATCAGGAATTTAAAGAATCTAGAGAATACACCTTTAAAACAATGGCGGAATTCACAACAGGAATTAACTTCTTTTCAAATATGCTGAAATTAGCTGTCCTGGCGTTTGGTGGTTTCTTTTATTTTAAAGGTTACATTACTTTTGGATCTCTGGTAGCCTATTTCTTATATATTGAGATCTTCCTTCAACCCATAAGACGACTAATGCAGTTTGCACAGCAGTTTGAAGAAGGCATGGTAGGATTTAAACGATTTGTTGAAATAATGGAGACCAAACCCGAGATTAAAGACAAAGAAGATGCCGTAGAACTTAAGAATATAAAAGGAAATATCGAAATAAAGGATGTTACGTTCTCGTACAATGGTGGTGGAAATGTGCTGGAAAATATCAATCTTTCCATACCTTCGGGACAGACACTGGCACTGGCCGGGCCATCAGGAGGTGGGAAAACTACACTGTGTCATTTAATACCCAGATTTTATGAAATAGATAAAGGACAAATAACTATCGATGGTATTGATATCAGGGACATAAAATTGAGGTCTCTGAGAAAGAATATTGGTATTGTCCAGCAGGATGTTTTCCTTTTCGCCGCACCATTAAAGATAATATTGCATACGGAAGAGGCGATGCCACGTACAATGAGGTTATCGAAGCAGCGGAAAAAGCTAGTATTCATGACTTTATAATGACCCTTGAAAATGGATACGAAACCTACATTGGTGAAAAAGTAGTTCTCCTATCTGGAGGACAAAAACAAAGAATTTCTATTGCCAGAGTATTCCTGAAAGATCCCCAGATACTTATTCTTGATGAAGCAACTTCCTCTCTCGATAACGAAACAGAGTTGAAAATTCAAGCTTCCCTTCTGAAGCTAACTAAAGGAAGGACTACCCTTGTAATTGCACACAGACTTTCTACAATAAAGCATGCCGATAAGATTGTTGTAATAACACAAAAGGGTATAATTGAACGGGGTAGTCATGAAGTGCTCCTTGAAAAAGTGGCCATTATTCAAGGCTCTATAAAGCACAATTTAAAGGCTATATCCCTGGTATGTAATTTACAAGGGGGGGTAAAAAAATGGATAAACCAGTAAAAATCGTTCCTTATAATCCACACTGGCCGGAAGTTTTTCAAAAAGAACGCTCAAAAATGAGAATTGAGTTTGGTAAAGAAAGTATCAATATTGAACATATTGGAAGTACATCTGTTCCATATTTATGTGCCAAACCAATTATTGATATCATGATAGGAATTGAAGGAATAGAAGATTTTGAAAAACTTATTAGACCCCTTACCGCACTGGGTTACAAATACCAGCCGGAAGCTGAAGATTCGATACCTGAAAGGCGTTATTTTGATAAGCCTGGTTTTCATATACATATGGTGGAAAGAAATTCTGATTTTTGGAGGACACATATCTTCTTTAGAGAATATCTAAGAAATCATCCCGATGTACGTGATGAATACTGTAAACTGAAAATGGATCTTGCCGAAAAATATCAATTCCAGAGTAAAGAATATACAAAATCAAAGGAACCATTTATTAAAAGAATACTTAGAAAGATGGAAATTCAAAGATGAATGAAGAAATAGAAACATATAGAGTTAGATATCATGAAATAGATAAAAATTGGAAACTTACACTCAAATCGATTCTAAATTACTTCAATGATGTTGTTACTCTAGAAAATAAAAACAATCCCCAAAGAAGAAAATATCTTCAAGCTAGTGATTTAAATTGGTTGCTCCTAAAATGGCATATAAAATTGAATGGACAACAACCTATTTTTGGAGATACAATTACTGCGAGAACCTGGCCTCACGCTATGGACAGATACTATGCTTATAGAAAATTTGACCTTTCCTTTAATAACGAAACAATAGTTAAAGCCAATTCTTTGTGGTTACTCATTGACAGTAAAAAGAAAAAACCCGTTAGGATTAACAGCAAGCTTACAAATTTCTATAAGTTATCCGGTAAGGAAAAGCCAATATCTTTTGCTTCAGACAATATTAATAAATCAAATAAATACTCACATAAAGAGTTCATAGCAATCGATTCTGATATTGATACAAATCAACATGTAAATAATGTCGTTTATATCCGCTGGATATTAGACAGCCTTCCGGAATTAACTTACAGAAACTATTCGCTTAATGAGGTTACTATTTCGTACAAGAAAGAAGTTCTCGTAAATGAATGCGTTACAGTATCCAGCTACTCTGAAAAGAAAGGCCAGCAACTTAACCTTTACCATGAAATGCTGAAAAACAATGAAACGGTAGTAACTGCAAAAACTTTATGGATTAAAACGTAAGACATTTTTTAAAAAGTCAGGTATGGAGTTTCTGCAAAAAATTAGGCGATCTTTCCAAAATACTTAAGCGTCCGTAGAGCACGCAATGTATTCCATCTACTTGGCTTGCCTGGTGTTTCCATATCAAAATGTACTTTTCCTTTGTGCTTTTGCTGCAAAGGCCAGGTACCGTCTTTTCTTCTTTTCTTCAAAATCAGTAGGATAGAGTCATCCATCCTTTCATCGTAGCTGGCACCTGTATTTCTGAAATATTCTAATGACCTTAAAATGTCGTAGTACCAGCGCGAAGGAAAAGACAATCTTGTCATTTTGATATTCATCACTTCACCTGTTCGATGTGATTTAAAAAGTCTATGCTGAAGTAAGAATTCCTGTGCTCTTTTCTCAGCTGATAAAATCCCTTTATTTCTGTACTGTTTGCCTGTTTTTCTGAATTCTAGCAAGCCTTCAAGTACGTTTATAGTAGTATGTACAGAGCTATGTGTTGCCCCTTCTTTATAACAGCAATTCCAGCCGCCATCTTCAAATTGCTTCTCAAGTATGTAATCTATATAAGGCTTATACTTGTCAACAAGAACTCCAAAATATGAATAGAAACCGAGTGACATACCTGTAATACATAAATCTCCGCGTTTCCCGTGTCCCTTATCAATTAGTAGTTTTGCAGCTTCTCTCGCTTCTTTATTATGGGGATCTATACAAAGACTCTTAAGGACCATCAAAGTATAATGAGTAGATATCCATTTAGGAGAATGAACTCCATTTCCCCATAATCCATCTTTCCTTTTTTTATCAGCAAAATCTTTTCCCCAGCCTTCTTTCTCTATTTTCTTTCTAAGATTCTGTAATTCTTTCGATTCTTCAACAAAAAGGTCTCTCTTTGTCTGATACTGGATCGATATATCACCATCTAATAGCCAGTTGATGATTTCTTTGTACGTCATTTCACAAACTTCTTCACAGTTTTTTAAATACCTGTTGAGAAAATGGGTCATTAATTCTTCTACACAATCAGACTATTCACCTTTCTGATATAACTTTTGAAATGATATTTACAGTTGTAAATTAATCAAAAGTTTCTTTGCTTCTTCTATCTTCGGTACTTTTCCACATGTAACAATATAGCCATCGATTGAAATAGCCTGTACAACACTACACTACTTTCTATTAACTCTAGGAAATCTTCACGTAAAAAAAGCTCTCATGAAGAGCTGCTTATACCGCTTTGTTAGTTTTTCAATCCGCCTAAATTTATTAGTCAATTTATTTAGTAGCTGTACAACTAATAATAAAAAGCCTTTAAAGTTTCCCTGAAGATAAAAATTAGCATATATGTTTCCAAAAGTTACTTTCTTTCAAAACGGAAGAGTAATTTTCCTCCAATGAAAAGTAGTAAGAAACCACACAAAGCAAAGACCAGATTGATGGTTATGAAGCTCGAAAGAAACATACCCTCGATTCCCAGCGAGTATCTAAATCCAGCTGCAAAATAAGTAATTGGAAATAAATGACTAATAACTCTCATATATTCTGGCATTATTGAGAAGGGATAATAAACGTTTGAGAAGAGCATCATAATTACAAGGATAACCGTTGTGAAACTCATTGTGGTCCAAAGATCTTTGAATGCCAAAGATAGTATTGTCCCTATTCCAAATGCAAGGATTAAACCAGTGGTTATTATTGTAATGAATGGAAGCCATTTTACATCATAGGAGGTTGAAAAGATCCATCCTGATACATATAAAGTAAGAAATGTTGAAATTAATGAAGGCCAGTATCTATTTGCTGCTATAGAAATGACATATTCACTGCCTTTAACCGGTGTAACGATAAATCTTTTAATAACTTCACTTTCTTTATGTGTAGCCAGCGTTATTGCCATTCCATATACGCCCACCATAATAATCGCCACAGCAATAACTCCAGGTACAATGAAGCTAATCACCGTTAATGAAGCTCCTGTTTCTACTTTTACCGGTTCAATTCCTACAAAACGTGGAATACCAGAAAGTCTTTCGTTTATATCGTCTGCCATGAATGATTGTAGTATCATTAGATAATTGTTGTACTGACCAAAGGATTGATCATAATAAAATTTAATCTCTGACGCAGAAGCTGAAACACCAATCTGTGTTTCTCCATCAATAATCATTTCTTCTATCTGATCCGGATTTTCGGCCAGTATAGGGCTGATTCCTGAATTTTTTGCTGCTTTTTCAATCACGTTACCGTACTTGCTTGAAAGGTTCTCAGGTATATATATTCCCATCTTTACCTTTACTGTGTCTATTCCCCCTGATAGGCCAGCTATAACAAAGCCAAGGATTATCACAATAACAGTTGGTAGTGTCATTATAGAAATAAGCGATTGTTTATCCCGAATCAATATGAAGAAATTCTTTTTTGTAAATTCAATCAATCTTCTAAAACTAATAATCTTCATCCTTAACCCTTCTCACTCAACCGCCTTGTAAGAGAAAACACCGTACAAATTAACAACCAGATTCCTGGGACTAAATAATTCAAAAGCATTTGCGTTGTTGAATACGCTACACCCATATATTCCCTCATGGCGTTTGCAGAATAGTAAAGTGGATTCGAATAGACAAAAATATTGATATACCAGGGTAAATTGAATAATGGAAAATAGATACCCGAAAGAAACTGAAGAGGCAAAGTTAGAAATCCAGAAATTGCGCCCTGCGCTGTGGGACTTGTTGAAATAAAACCAAGCGCAAAACCAATTGCTGTATATACCACGCAAAGGTAAAGATAATATAATATTGCACCTGGTGAAAACAATGAAACTGTTGCCTTGAGTAAATATATTCCAAATAAACCCAAACCAATGTATTGAACTATCATAATAAAAATTCGTGAAAAAGTGAATCCAAAATAGAAGGAAGATAACGGGACAGGGGTTGTGTCATATTTTTTCAGAATGTTGAATCGTCTCATTATTGCAATTTTAGGTCCTACGAGAAAGGACCCCGACATGAAAACAGCGATAACGATTATGCCTGGTGCTATAAAATTCGTATAGGATGGTGAATCCATTATTGCTCCAATCGTTTCGCTATTAACTTTCACTTGTTCAACATCATAATTGAAATTCTTTGCCAGTTGAGAATTTATACTGCTTAATACTGCTTCAATAGTCCCCCTTGCGAGATTCGAAGAAGCTCTACTGGGTACAAAATATACCTTAAGATTAGCCTGTGAAAAAGGTAATCCAAGACTGCTTGAAAGTGCGAGCCCGGCAAATTTTGTGTTGAAATCTTTCGGTATAACAATCAGTATATCTGCCCGGTCATATTCCAATAATTGAAGAGCATAATCCTTTTTTTGAACCTCTAGTTTTTCTAATGAAAATAACGCTTCTTCATTGGGATAAGAAATTCTTTCCAGGGCTTTAATTACCTTCTCAGAATATCTAACAGTTGCATTTCCAGGCGTTTCATCAATCAATAAAGCCTTGAAATCGATGGATTCTCTTAATCCCATATTGGTAAAGGTAAGAACTAATATAGAAAACAGTAACATAGGAAATAAAATAACCCAGAATAACGATCTTCGATTTCTAAGATCAGCGAAAAGATGTAATTTAAAAAACTTCCAGAACGATTTCATTCTCTAAGTTCTCTTCCAGTTAGTGTTAAAAACACATCCTCAAGATCAGGTTCAACCAAAAAGATATTCGCGAGTTTTATTTCAAATTTTTCTGACCACTTAACAAGCTTTTGAAGGGTTTCTGTTAAATCAGAAGTTTCTATTCTGTAATGATCATCTACCTTAGAAATCGCTTCGTCTAGTTGTTTAATAGCTTCTTCTTTTGGTTCTGTGGCACACTCAAAGTCAATCTGGCTATTCCCTCCGTATTTATTTATAAGCTCTCTTGGAGAGCCTTCTTCAATAATTTTCCCTCTATCTATAATCGCGACTCTATCACATAGTCTCTGAGCTTCTTCCATATAATGAGTTGTTAGAAAAATCGTTCTGCCTTCTTCTCTTAGATTCTCAATCAAAGTCCATATAGATTCCCTGGATTGGGGATCAAGACCGGTAGTTGGTTCATCAAGAAAAATCAGTTCAGGATCATTAATCATCGAAACTCCAATTTTTAACCTTTTTTTTTGCCCTCCAGATAAATTCTCAACAAATATTTCCGATTTTTCTTCAAGTTGTGACATCTTTAGAATTCTTTCAATAGACATCGAATGCTCAAAAAAGGAAGCGAATAGTTCCAGGATTTCTCTCACCTTAAGATGATCAATGAATTCACTTTCTTGAAGTATTACACCCATTTTTTCTTTTATTTTTCGAGGTAGTTTGTTTTCTATCTTATTATTGAAAAGCCAAAATCCACCACCAGAATGTTTCCTCAAACCTTCGAGGATTTCTAAAGTTGTGGTTTTCCCTGCACCATTAGGTCCTAAAAAACCGAATATCTCACCTTTGTTAACATAAATATCTATGCCCTTCAATGCCTGAAAATTGCCATAGAATTTTTCCAATCCCTTGACTTCGATTATTTGTTCCAAAAGTACCACCCCACCAGGAAAATTTAAATAACCATAAACAAACACATACCATCAGACAAAAGCTGAGTGGCTAACATGAAATCCGCCATATTAAAAAAGTTCTCAAAATTCATAAAGTCGGGCTTATTCGTTCTAATATAATGACATTTTTAACAATAAAGTAGTTCACTAATTTAAATCTTCAAAAATCAAGGTTGTTAGAGAAAAACACAAATTAATTTATTCTATATTGATATTTTATATCAGTGTCCTGACAAAAATAAGTATCAATAACTGACTGTACTCAGTTGTTCACAAGCATTAATGTTGTTTTTGCAATAAAACTAAAACCTATTTTTTTATAAATGGTGAATGCCGGATTATTGAGCGTTACTGCAAGAAGTGCCTTATAATAACCTTTTGCCTTACTTCTGTTAAGCACTTCTTTTATTAGAGCTGTTCCGAGACCTTTATTTCTATGTTTGAGCAAAACCAGAAGATCCCCAATCAAAAAATTGTTATTTTTATTTATTAAATCATTAGATAAAATGAAACCGCGAAAAGGATTTACTAATTCAAAAGAAAGATCCGGATTCATAGAACCAAATTCTTCTTTTAAAATTGCTCTTTCATATACTTCATAAAGTTCATTGGGATTTTTTACACCCATATAGTTCCTATCAAAATCAGGTGTTGCTTTGTAAATTTCATTGATATGTTTTTTTAGATCTACAAGTTCAAATGGTTTGTAATTACCCAAAGATTCTGAAACCTCGTTATCCGGTTCATATTTGCGCAAATTCAGTTGCATCATATCTCTATTACAACAATGTCATCAACAATTTGATCAGCGAGATATTGTTTACCAAGATTCAATTCGAGCTTTTTAAGAGAAAATTCTTTTTCAATATTTTTTTTCAAGTTCTTCAACAATTCAACCAAAGAATCCTTATTACCAGAGAACTTCTCTACTTTTCCAGCCGCCTTATTTTTACCCCTTTGCTATTGTGAAATCCTAAATATCTCATTATCGTTTTCATAAACAAAAAGCTTCCCATTTTTTTCTGTTACGTTCATTAATCCTACCTCTAAAAAAAATAAAACCTTACTTCGATGCTTTTATCATTTACTAATTGTATTAATTGCCTAACAGCTATAAATCGCTATCTTACAACTTTTTAGTTATTACCCGCGAAGCAGGGAGGAGTGTAATCCGCCCTTGAGGGCGGGGGACCGCTTGCGGTGGTGGGTGTTATTTTGTTCTTACTAAACCCCAGGCACTAGAACCTAAACCCGCTTTTTATTGTTCTATCAGCCATAGGCGCAAATCCGAGCATAGCTTGCATATCCGATTGCTTCCCAAATCGCATATCAATGGATTTAAGCACCAGTCGATGGACGAAGCTTGCCAGTGGCAAGCATTGGACGATGGACCAAGCGAAGCGTTGGACGTTATTTACTCTCGGTCTCTCGGACTCTCGTCCTCTCGGTCCTTCTCGGGATCTCGTTTTGTATTTTTTGAACTTTCCGCACAACCTACAACGAACTATCGTACAACGTATTTTTCACTTAATGAGAGGAGTACCGTGAAGCGGGGAGGTGTGTTTTCCGAGGTTTTGTTGGATCTCAGATCTCGAGTCTCGGATCTCGTTTCTTAATCATTCTCGTCCCGCTCAAATATCTCTTCAACAACCGCCTTTGCCTGCTCAAAGGATTTTGTTCGTCTATCTCTTATTAGAATTTCGGTGATTATTGAAGGGTTTCTCTTAAGAAATGCTTCAAGCGCCCATTCCATTCTTAATATCCTTGGTTTAAGATACCAGCTCATAACTCTTTCAGGTAATTTAGGTTCAATTTCTATAGGATGAATACCTTTTTGATCTACAATCGCCGGGAATTCTGTTGCGATATTATCGGGCAATCCGTCAATCACACCATTATTCATTGTATTCACGATAAATGTTCCCGAATTGTTATTAACGATTGCATCAATAAATGGTATATGTTGCTCACCACTTAATACTTCTGGGTCATAAAACTTTCTGATTTCTTCAGCAAAGGTTTCAGGGATGTTTTCATCTGACATAAATCTTGCAAGCATGTCTTTGAGCTTTATTTCGGGTTCAGCATTTACTACCTTTGCAAGCTCGTTCATTGCAGTTGTTATCATGTTGAGTTTGTCTTCATACCATTTCCAGCCTGGTTTTGAGTCAACACCACCCCAGGGTTCGCCATACCATTTCTTCTTTGTCTCTAAATCATAATGATATTTCCAGGTACTATTCCTGGTTGTGTCACCTATGGGCATGACTCCATAAAACCTATACATATCCAAAGCGACAGGTGAAAGTTGGTCGTCAAAGGGATCACCTGGTTCCCAGCTTTTCCTTGATGAAAAATACTTATCAAGCAACGGATATCCATCCTTACCCTCATACCTAAAACGATTGAGCCAGATTCCATGGTTCACTCCTGCTACCTGCCAGTCTACATTTTCCCTACCTAAACCAAGCGTATTGAATATTTTGTCAACGCCATAGTGACCATGACAAAAACCTACCATCTTGATATTTGTTTCCCTCTGAATCAATGTTGTTCCCTCAAAAACTGGATTAGCAGCCTGTAATAGCCAGGCATCCGGTGCGAGTTTTTCCATAGTCCTTGCAACTTCCAGGAAAAAAGATAGCTGATTCCAGTTTGTGAGAGTATAATAATCAGAAACCATATTGAATTCCTGTGAATCAATTCCTCTATAGTAGCCGTGTCTTTCACCAATTTCCTTCATTTTTAAGAGAAAATCATGTCCGCCTATCAAGGCAGTATTTATAACAAAATCAGAATTTCGAATTGCATCTTCAAGATTTTCAACCTTTTCAAACTTTATATCAGCACCTGTTTCCTCTGCATATTTTTTTGCCAGTACAAAAACAACATCCAATCTACTTTTATCAATATCCATCAACGTTACGGTACTACCGTGCAAACTTTCAGTTTTACAAATATCACTAACCAATCTTAGTGAAAAAACTGCACTACCTGCACCGATTATGCTAACTTTTACAGAACTCATTAAATCTCCTCCATTCATTTTAGTTTGCTTTATAAAATTCTATCAGGAATATAATCAAACACAAAGGCAGTAGGTTCGCCAAATTTAAGTGCTATTATTGATTCATACCAAAATTTGAGGTGATCTTATGAAAAAAGTATTTATTATCGCTATTATAGTATTTTTACTAATCTCAATTTCGTTTTCAGAACGAATTCTCCCTTATTTTGATCTTCAGGGTCATAGAGGTTGTAGGGGGCTCAGACCCGAGAACACACTGGAAGCCTTTGAGCATGCTCTTGAAATAGGTGTAACTACCCTTGAGTTGGACACTGGTATCACCAAAGATAGTGTTCCTGTCGTTTCGCATGATAGAGCCTTGAATCCTCAAAAAACGAGAATTAATGGAACTTTTATAACTGAAGAAATTCTTATAAAGGATATCACATACGAAGAACTCAGTCAGTATGATGTAGGTGTTATGAGAAGTGATTACGATTGGCCCAGACAAAAAGAAATTCCTTGTGCAAAAATTCCCCGACTTGAAGATGTATTTGTACTGGTTAAGGAATATGAAGAACTACAAGACAGAAAAATCATGTTAAATATAGAGACAAAAATCTCACCCAGTGCCCCGGAAAAAACATTTTCACCCGAAGAATTTGTTGAGATATTGCTTGAACTCATTGAGGAATATGAAATGGAAGACAGAGTAATTATCCAGTCATTTTACTGGAAAACAATAATGCTTGTAAAGGAAAAAAATTCCTCTATAAAAACCGCTGCACTACTCACATCAAGTAGAATGTTCAGCACAAAATGGTTAAATGGTCTAAGGTTTGCAAGTTTTGGTTTTGATGTTGGAAACCTTGTAAAAGCAAGCGGTGCAGATTTTTTCTCACCAAGTTATTCTGATTGTAGCGATAAATGGGTAGAAAGCGCACACGATCAGTGTATACCCGTTATCCCCTGGACCATAAACGATAAAGAAACGATGAAGGATTTCATCGAAAAAGGAGTCGATGGAATAATCACAGATTACCCGGACATACTTAAAGATTTACTTGATGAGCTTAACATTGAGTACAACATTGAATAACTATTTCACGTAACCTGTTTCAATTCTGGATTTAACGATTTTTAGTTTTCTGGGGACATCAATATCATAAGGGCAACGGTCAGTGCAAATATTGCACTCAGTACATTTATCTACACCGGGCTCTAACAACTGATATTCCTTTCTGGCAACATCTTCATTTTGGAACCAGTGAACCAATCTATCACTCAATGCGTAATCGGCAGCATTTTTTATCACACCATCAAGCATCTGTCTATCATACCTGCCTTCAGCGAGAAAGAATCTTGGAATGTTTATTCCTTCTGTACAGGGAAGACATTTCATGCATTGCCTGCACACATAATTCCCGAGTTCAGGAGCATTTTCAAATAGAACTTCAAGTCCTTCTTCATCATAAGGATCGATATCCAACAAAGATAAGTCTTGCTCTAACTGTTCAAGAGAATTTATCCCCGCTACGATGCAATCTACTGGCAATGTTTTGACATATCTGAATCCATTTTCCACGTTTCTATATAAATAACCATCTGCAAGAAATTTCATGGCCAGAATTCCAATCTTTTCTGTTACTGCATAGGGAATAACTTTTGTCTCAATTTCAGGAAAATTAAATCTGTCAAAATAATTCATCTAGGTCATAAAAACGTCAAAATCATATTCTTTTAGAGCTCTCAATAACGTCCCTCCATAACCATGACTGGTGATTCCAACATATCTTACAAGACCTTCTTTTTTTGCCCATTCAACAGCTTTAAGTCCACCTCCAGGTGAAATAAGCCGCTCGGTCTATTATATTTCATATAAAAACCCCCCTCGTAACAATATTAGCAGAAAGCAACCTGTAAGCTGAAATCACTTTTTATTTACAAACCTTGTTATAATAAATTTAAACTATACTTGAGGTGGTAAAATGTGCCGAATGCTTGTAATGAAATCTAAATCTAATATCGAAGCCAGAGATTACTTTGTATCATTAAGCAAAATGGCTTATTCTGGAAAAAACAGTCCTCATGGTGACGGATATGGTTATTTAGTGTTATCAAATGGTTTTATGGAATACAAAAAATTTATCAATCACATCTGGGAAACTGATTTACCATCAATAAAGTGTAATTTCGCCATAATTCACGCAAGAAAGGCGTCCCCCGGTTACAAAGTAAATCTAGATCACGTTCATCCTTTCTTATGTGAACTAAAGGGGAAAACCTTCGCTTTTATGCACAACGGAACCATTTACGGGATTAAAGAAACGAATGGTATGATAGACAGTCGATTCTACTTCAAGATTGTCATAAAATATCTTGATAATTATTCACCCGGTGAAGCGCTAAGAAGGGCGGCACTGGAAATAGAGGAGCAATTTAAATATACTTCTCTTACATCAATACTTACAGACCTAAACCATGTTTGGGCTTTAAAAAAGAATAGTTCTGAAACAGATAATTACTACAATCTTTTTTTCAACAATAGCGGTAATACTCAAATTATTTCAAGCGAACCCATTGAAAAATATGGAAAGCTCTTTTCTCCTTCTAAAGAGTTAACGAACAAAGAACTACTTAATTTTTGAAGAACTGTTTTGATATTTTATGCAAACACTTTAAAGAAATCCTTATTTTGATTTATAATGTAAATACGCAACATACTGGAGGTGTTATCAATGTCAGGACCTGCTGAACAGGGTGGTCCATTAGAGTTATTTTACATGCTTGCGAAATATGGTGGTTTGGCATTACTGATAATAGGTATTGCTTTGCTTATATATTCTTTTGTAGGAATTATAGGCGCTCCACCTGTTGCTTTAATGAATACATTTTTTATCTTGGGACTTCCCGGACTTGTTATGATTTTTATCGGTCAGGCAATTATGAGAGTTGCTTCTGAAAAACTTGAATATCAGAAAGAACAATCAGGAAAATTTGTTCAAAATCAGGTAATGCAACCGGAAAATAAAATCCTGCCTTCAGAAAAATTTGACTATAAGGAACTGAAAACAAAAAAATCTTCAACCTATGTCAGATGTCATAAATGTGATACTGAAAATGAAACTGGTGCTAGAACGTGCAAGAATTGCGGAGCCTCATTAACTGGAAAAAGACTCTGTACTTATTGCAGAAAACTGAACGAACCAGATGCAAGGTTCTGTAAGAATTGCGGTCATGATTTCGAATTGATGTAGTTTTATCATTGATCCGGAGGCGGGATTGAATTGAACTGTAAAGCCAGTGACAATTCCATTGAAACAAAAAACGTCACAAAAGTCTTTGACCAGGATTTTGTAGCTGTTGATAATGTCTCTCTTTCCATAAAAAGGGGAGACTTTTTTTCTTTGTTAGGACCCTCTGGGTGCGGTAAAACAACTTTATTAAGAATTATTGCCGGTCTGGAAGATCCCTCAGAAGGAATGGTTTATTTAAACGGAAGAATAATCAACAATATACCCCCACAAAAGAGAAGTGAATACTGTTTTTCAAAATTATGCCCTTTTTCCTCATCCCGAGTTCGACATCATATAGATAAACAAAACACATGAGTTTATTTCCCTGAAAGGGTTATAGAGCTTGTGAAAGTTGTGAGTGTGTTACTAGGCTTTTAGCTGGATTTCGAAGTAGGTTGGAGGTACTTTAACCTTAAGCTTGGAAAGAATTTCACGCTGTTTGCCTGTCAGTTCTGTGCTCTTGTAGACTTCGTTTTTATTCACAGAAAAATGACCGAGTTGTATTCTCTCCAGTTCATTTCTCATCTTGTTCCAGGTAATCCCTGTTCTCCTCTCTGCTATCCTAACTAGAAGAAGAGCCAGCCAGCAAAGGAAGATGTGCGATCTTATCCTTTCTTCCTTTCGGTGATACATCGGTCTTAACTCAAGGGTGGTCTTCAATGTCCTGAA
>JAYEJL010000182.1:0-7421 GCA_034660555.1 Thermotogota bacterium | reverse complement strand
CCCAGTTCTGATGCTATTTCATTCCTGGAATATCCCTGTCTCTTAAAAATTTGAATCTGTTTGTACATTTTTTTCTTTATCATTTCCGCTCCTGTAAAGTTTTTATAAACCTTACAGGAATCTTCCTGAAAAGGGATTCTATTTACCTTTACCATGGTATTTCTGTTTACCATTACCATTGTATTTCTGTTTACCATTGGTATAGTAATTCAGTTTACCATTTCCAGTAGCTTCAGAATCATGGATGTGCGGTATTGATACAATTTCGCGAGGCTTAATTATTCGCTTGTGGTATTTTATTTGAGTTGGCTTCTTATATAAAAACTCAATCTCTTGATTCTTGTTTATCGCTTCATGTATCAAGTGCAACCTTTTTGAAAAAACTGACTTTTTATCATTATCGTTAAACTCATATCCAAATTCCAGACCACCATGTTCTTTTTTATGGCAACTCTCACATGGTATTTCAAGATTATCAAGTCTATTTGACCCTCCCTTAGAAAGAGGAGTTATATGATGTATATGTAAATTACGTGTAGATCTACCACATTTTTCACATCTTCTACCACGACTTTGGATAATTGCCTGACGCCTCTCTTCCCAATCCGGTGGATATGTTAGAAAATAATCATAAATACTTTTAAGTTGCTGTAGTGTTATCTCTAAATTTGATGATAATTTTTGTAACATCATTTCATGCTTAGAAATATATTGTAGAAAACTTTGAATATTATCTTTCTGACCCGAAAAAAATGAGAAAATTTTAAAGATAACACCTTCTTGCCTTTTTATTTCTTGCTGGGCAATATGTATTTTACGATTCAACTCTTTAATTTGGGACTCGTAGAGTTCTCTCTGTTTTTCCATTTTTATTAAACAATGTGGATGATAAACAGAACCACTCGATAACTGTGAGCACTCGTTGTTGTCACATTTTTTTCCACAAATAATACAACCTTCCATTTTGTATTTTTTCTCCAATTTTCGCATAAAATATTATGTTTTTGAAAATTATGCAATATATGAAGTGTGAAGAATCTATTCTCAATATTTGGCAAAATTCTAACACAGCATCCGAACCTATTTGCCGACTATATACAAGCAACTGTTAGATGAGGGATTTTAATGGCCGATGCTATTCAGATATAATTTTACGCTTTATATTCCACGTTGTTGAAATTTTTTGTATTTTAACAAAATATCCGGCGATAAACTTGAAGGATTGCGGTCAATAGCCTTTTCTAAATAATTATTGTCAATAGCTTTTTCTTCCCTAAAAGCCAATCTTGCTGATTCGTTGGCTATATTGCGAATATCACTGCATGAATAGCCCTCAAGTAAAGATGCAATATTACCAATGTCTACTTTGCCCAATGGCCTTCCAGATAAATACATTTCTAACAATTGAATCCTTGCTTCCGAATCCGGTGGCTCAACATAAATCATTTTGTCCAATCGCCCAGTTCGCTTTATTGCTTCATCAATTTTATCAGGTTCGTTAGTAGCTGCAATTACGAATATATTTTTACTGGCACATTCATCCAAATGGACGAGAAACTCGTTTACCTCCTCCGATTTGTATTGTTGCTCTCCACCCAACGCAGAACGGGCAGGTACTAATGCTTCACATTCATCAATGAAAACTATAGATGGAGCGTGTTGTTCCGCTGCAGCAAATATGTCACGAATTTTCAGGACACTACGATGGATGTAGGAACTTGCAATTTCAGAAGGAATAAGCTCAATAAAGTAAAAATCTAATTCTTCGGCAAGTTGTCTCGCTATAAATGTCTTACCGCATCCAGGCGGTCCGTAGAGTAAAATGCCGTTCGGTATGGTAAGGCCATATTTTTTGTATGGTTCAGGGTCTCGAATAGGACGAATTACTTCTTCTATAAGTAACTCTTTCAGTGCTGACATGCCAGCTACTTTAGCAAGTCCTTTGAGATTTTTTGAATCTGAGTGTTTTAAAGGTTTTTGATTTTGCTGAATTTCTTCAGTTGGTTGAGCTACATCTTGACCACTAGTCAAGCGCATTTGTAAGTCATTGAGAGAAATTATTCTCTGTGGATCTTTGAAGTCAAAACAAGAACTAAGAAGTAATGATAACCATTGGTTAATATTTTTGTTCCAGCGATTAGCAGGAGGAATAGCAGTCTTTTTACCAGATTCAGATATCAATCTAAAAATATCAATGCCTGTTGTAAAAAAATAGACAAGTTCTGCGATAGATTTTACGCATTCCTTTTCCACGGATAAAGTTAAAGTTTTAACAAAGAGAGGAATTCCATCAATAACATTATTTTGTTCCACCAACAATGTAGTCCCAATATTGATTACAGGATTAATTCCATGTGTATGAGCTAATTTACATACTGTGATTAAATTAGAAATAAGTGATTCGGCTTGAACTTGGTTTAGAGATGATATCTTGAAATCTTCAAATGAGATTATTTTATGTAAAATTACAATACAGGCAAGAAATAAATACCATCCATCTTGGACTCTAATATCATTTGCCAAAATATTTATTTTGTTTTTACCCTGCAGTTGCCACCAGGTCAGGTGTTGTTCCTTTTGTTGTGAAGCCTCTTCCTGCGTTCTACAACGAATTACAATTCCAAAAAGAGTCTTTGAATCATCTTGAACACTATAAACCTCATAATTTCCAGTACAGAAAAGAGGATGATGAATTATCCATAAACCCAGATAGGGTGTGCCCATAGGAAAAGTCGGCCTGCGTTCTATATAAGTATTCATTTTCACTCTTTCCGAATTCCAGCTTCCAAAGTTTTTTCCTTTTCTCTCTCCACAACACTTTTGGGTTGTAAATCCCATAAGCATTGTACGACTTCTCTCAAGGCATCTCCATTACCTTGTGCTAACGCTTCTTTTCCCTGTGCGATAAACCTTTGTGCTTCTTCTTCATCAACAAAAGGAACGCCAGACTGGCACAGGGAATCAAAGATTTCTTTCCAAAACCAATCTTGTTTGAATAATATATGCCATTTTAAAGCCTCAAAATCATGAGCAACTTTTTCCAAGGCTCGTTCATTTTCCCTCTCAATTTGGCAGTCTGCCTCACGGCATAGGAGTTCATATTCTTTTTGGTCTATACGCCCACCCCATTGTTTTACGGCTTCTTCTGTTTTTATTTGCTGGATTTCCACATTGCGAAGAGCAAGAGATAATCTGTTTTTGGATTTAATATGTTTCTCAATTTTGCTTAGACGGCCACGAACCTCTTTAGATTGTTGAACAAGCCGTTTTGCATCGTCGGGGTTACTATTATCTCTACTTTCAAACTGATGATGCTTTTCGGCAAGTTCTTCGGCTTTGGTGCTTAGCTCTTCTAACTCCTTAGAAACTTCATAATCATCTGTTTTATCAACTAATTCTCCCAAAGTCTCTAAACGCTCAAAATGACAGTCTATTTCAGAATCCAATTCCTTAACTTCTTTTGTAAAATTAGGTTCGCTATCTTTTGCAACATAAACCCTTTCTTGAAAATGTTGACTTAAAATAGGAATAAAAGCCTCAACTTCCATTTTACGAGAAGCGTCGATTTCAATGGAAAATTCAATTTCCGCCCCTTCGGGAATGGGACGGCGAATATCACTGGCATTTATTTTTAATACACCAACAATATCATTGCTTTCTGGATCTGAAAAACATTCTCCTTCCCAAATCTTAACGGCTAAGTAATCATCTTTTTGGCTTGGTTTAAGTGTTTTATTAGCTTTATAAGTAATGACCCTTTGGGCGGGAAGTGGCATTGAGCGTGGGAAGATAACATCAACCTCTGTTTTATCGTCAGTACAGACAATCTCTACCCCAATTGAATGTGGCAGTGGAGGTTCTGCTATTGTAGGTTGACAGAGAATGGAAAAGGAATCGGGATTGGGGGTAAGACTATTCCCTTTCCCATCCCGTAGATATATCCAAAAACGATTCATTCTCCCTTCTAAAAGGTGGACTTTAGTTTCAAAGTAACCTTCCTCAACCGGTGACCAACCACTATCCCAATGGCCTGTTTCTGCCTCGATCAATATTTGAAGGTTGTTTATATCCTGTGGTAATTTTTCAATCCGACCAGCCACCAAACAAGTTGGCTCCGGCCATACTCTTTCATGTGCCAGAGTGATATCAATAGCCTCCGGTTTTGTGGTTTTTAGAGGTTGATTCTCACGAGGTAGTACAGCAGCATATACTGCTGCACCACGGGCTACAACTGTCATTGGGTCAATCGTAAAATCTAAAGGCACGCCGAATTCTGCTTTAAGCATTTCACGCACAATGGGCAGCTGCGTGGGACCACCCACAAGAATAATTGTTGCTATATCCTGTGGAGTAATGCGTGCTGCAGATATTGCTTGCTTGCATAACTTAATTGTTTCCGCAATAAAGGGTTCTACGAGATGATTCACTTCGGTTCTTGTTACCTCAAACTCCATTTCTATGGAGTTACCGTCACTGTCCTCTCCTATATCAAAAATATCCACAGGAGTTTCTTCAGAAAAACTAAGCTCGATTTTTGTCTCTTCAGCTTTAAGTAATAACTTTTGGTTGATTCCGCGCCAGACAGGAGTGTTTTCAAATGCAGATATGTTGAATAGTTCTTTTAAACGCGGCAGGAAAATGTCTTCTACGATTAGGCGGTCAAAATCTCTGCCACCCAACATATTATTACCTTCATGTTCCAGAACCGATAATTGTCCACCCTTAGTAGAAATAACAGCTATGTCAAATGTTCCTCCTCCTAAATCATATACTAACCAGCGCTTATCCTTAGCATCAGATTTCATCCCATAAGCTATTGAAGCTGCTATAGGTTCTTGCAAAAGCGAGGCTTCTATTAAACCTGCAAGGTTAGCTGCTCTAATAGTTGCTTCGCATTGAAGCTGACCAAAAGCAGCTGGCACTGTGACAACTGCTCCTGTAATAGAATCATTTGTTTGTTTCCGGGCATCTGCAAGAAGAGATTTTAAGACTTCGGCAGAGAGTTCTTCGGCAGAGAGTAATTTGTTAGTATCTTTAAAGGTCTTGCAATCGCTTTGTCCCATCCAGCGTTTAAATCCTGCTGCAACATTTTCAGGGTCTGCAAACAAATTACTATAAGCCTTACGACCAACAATAATTCTACCTCTCTTATCTATGTGTATTGCAGATGGTGTTACATCCATCTGGTCACGATTCTTAAAAATCCTTACTTCGTCTCCATTGCATTTAGCAATAGCCGAATTTGTAGTGCCAAGATCAATTCCATAGTTGATAGTATCACTCATCGTTTTCCCTCCTTTGTAGTGTCTATAGAAACTATTTTTCTTTCAAGAATAACTTGACCGTATATCAAGAGCTCATTCTTAAATAGTATAATAGGAGCCATCATTTCCTTAACAAGCTTTACTGCATTATCTTTATTCTCACCTTCGATATCTATAATATCAACCGCCATTCCTTCATCATATCTTTGTCCTGTTATATCAATAAAAGAACACCCTTGGGCTTCAAGAGCGTCTTTCATTTTCCTGACCGAATATCGTAGTCCAACACTGTTTGCTTTATTTTTCACCCTCTTCATCATTTGCCAAAGTCTCCAGGTCTCAATCGCCAAAGTTATCACTGTATCTTTGGGTAATAAAATAGAGTCTTTCTTGGTATTCATTCACTTTCTCCTGATAAGTTCATTATATTGAACAACCTTTAAAAATTAATGCACCAATAAACAATATCAATAATCCGATGTGCAATTTATCAAAATCGTCCAGAGGTGCTTTGCCCCAAAATTTATACATACTACCTTCCAAAGAAACTCTATACTTTGCTATAGGAAATATTGGAATGAAAAGAATTACAAAGTATAAGGTGGATAGATACGAATCAGTTTCTGGATCATAATCTGCCTTCCCATACAGTGTTGTACCAATTCCGTGTACCGTATAAGGTGAAGGAGCTTTCTTAATAGGTTTTAAATCCTTTAAATTTTTCTCCGGGTGAGCGTGTTTTTTAAGTATTGGTAAGTCTTCTTCTTCCCAGCGCTCCGCAAAGTGACTTTCCGGAACAAGTGAAATTGCCTCTTTTAATACTTGTTCGGCTGCTTGATAAGCTTCAGCAGCATTATGGTATCCTGCTACAGCGATATCTCTTAAACTTGAAGCAATAGTTTCCTGTGTCCGTTTTGCCACATCAGATTCTGGACCGGCCAATTGCGCCAATCTTTCCATTCGAAAGAAGAGATGGTCCTTAAATGTCTGGTAGGCTTTATCGCATGCCAAAGTGACACTCTTGATTTGCTCTTCGGTCTTATTCTCGGAGTCTTTGAATTTGTTAATATTATTTGTTAATTGTTGTAATATGTCATCAGCAGTTTTTTTTATTTCGTTTTCAAAAGGAATTAGACTTTCCGACTCAATGTAACGAAGCGCATAGGAAGGAAGGTTGCTATCGCGTATTACATGGAGGTGACTACGAGCCACTTCATCCCTTCGGTTGTTAATTGCATTACGAATAATGGTAATTGAAGGGGCAAGAATTAATTTCCAACACTCGTGACGTAGCCCATTAATTTCAGAAAGAGTCGCTGGAGGGTCAAATTCGGATTCACTCTCAACATCTCTGAAATATTCCCAGAAATCATCGTTTTCTATTACAACACGCCATTTTGATAATGCAGTTTTCCACAAATCAGCTTTTTTAGCACCAGGGTCTGTAAAAAGACAAAGAGAATGAAAGAGTCGAGCGAGATTAGCATATGATGTAATATTTTTCTCTGATTCCCAAGTTTGTATAGCACCTTCTATATCATTATCTTTTAATCGGGTAAAGGCTTTATCGTCTGTGGGTGCAGTATTTGTAAACCAAAAAAGTCTTTCTTGTAAACGTAGCTGTGGGTTTTTTAGCCTGTTGAATGCGTTACGAATACTAGATTCATTTCGTTCGACAGTGTTAAGAAACGATAAAGGGTCATCCACCGAATAGAACCCACCAGCCTTAACTCGGACATTTAAAGACTGTCTGGCATGTTGGACTATTATCCATGTTGCATTTGCCGGGAGGCCCAACAACCTAAAAGCATTTTCTTGGTACCAATTTTTCATTTAACTCTCCCAATCAAATCATATGCGTAGATTCTTATATTATATCCCATAATGACAGAATATAAACATTTATCAATGTCTTCTTCAAGCCTTGCATCTAAAGAAGGTTGTTTTGCTTTACACACAGGGCATATTTCTGCCTCAGCAGGAATTTTTGCTCCACAACGCATACAAAACTTTTCTTCTGGCATATTTATCTCCTGTTTATTCTTTGACTCAGGATTTTTTAGCTCGCACTATATCAATAATAAGCCACAGCACTAAGCAAGGAATATAAAGTATGAAACCTTTACCAATACCCATAGTAAAATTTGAAATCAGAAG
>JAYEJL010000181.1:0-33918 GCA_034660555.1 Thermotogota bacterium | reverse complement strand
GAATTAGTATGGATTACCGGTCTGGTAAGTATAGGTATTTTTATGTTTAGATTTTTCACATTCATGAGTGATATTTCATCGTATAATTCATTCCAGAATCAGATGGGTAATTTTGGTCAATTTGGAAATGAATTTCCTCAAATGCAACAGGAAATGGCAATGCAACTTTCATTAAACTGGACTAGCTGGATTGTATTCTTTATAGGTGGTTTCATAACAATTATAGGACTTGTTAAATTAGCCAAAGAAAACAAATAAACTTTATAACAATTTCCGAAGCTCCTCTAATTGGGGAGCTTTTTTCATACTGGTGATATAAATTAGATTTAAAATCTTGCTTTCTTTAACCGTTCGAGCACAAAGAATTTTTGATTAATCACTTCATAATATGTTCTCTACTGATATTGAAGTTCAATTTTTATGCAGATGATTTGCAGATACTTCATTAAAAAACCATTCTGCCATTGATAGATGACAAAGTAATATGAATAGTAAGTAAACCGAACATCTAAAAAAATATGATGAAGAAATTACTGATAAATCAACCGATCTTGATAAAAAAACAAATTATTCATTTTTGTAAGCCTTATCAGATAGACACTTCTAGTAAATAATTATTTCCTGAACTTTCTCAAAAATTACGCTAATTTATGAAAAATAAAGTGAAATTATAGTTAATATATTGCATAAAATAATGTTATACTAAGTTTATGTTAAATAGAGAAGGTGATAATTTGTGGACAACATCATCAGTTCTTGTCGATTATGATGATCCGAATTATCCAGTATATTTTATTAAGCAAATAAAAGATAAACATAAAATATCAATGGTTAAGAAATGCTTTTATAAAGATAATCCATTTGCATCCTCTGAAAGAGTACAGAATGAGATATGGAACTGGTTTAAAACTTACTTCCTGGATGCAATTGATTTTCGATATTTTGAAATTATGAGCCAAATGATAAATTCAAATGATCTTCCTACACAGGTTAAGAATGAGTTGATTTTCTGGATTAGTTGTGTTTGTGACAGGGTTATGGCTGATTTGGCTGTAAATATGATTTTAAAATCTTCAAAAGAGGGAAAAAGCCAGATAGAAATGAACAAAATCTATGATTATGCTGATCAGCTTACTCATCTAGACCAAAAAAAATTGAAGAAAGCTGTTAAAAATTTCATAGATTTACTCGAGTTTTCAAATATTACCTATAGTAATAAAGAATCAATAGTTGTTAATAACTTTAAACCTTCGCTGGAGACTTTTGCATTTGCTCTTTTTTACCTTTTTGACCAAAAACAGATACCAATTAATATTTTAAGATCATATAAACTAAAATACCTTATGTTAGATATTAATGAAATAATCGATTACATAAAAAAACTTGAACAAAGTGGTTTGGTAAATTTTACAGTGAAAAAAGAAATATTCAATTTGGAACCAAAAATAGAATTTGAGGAACTCCACAATTATTTTCTTAAAAAATAAATAATTTGTTTATAATAGTTTATAGTTCTTAAGCAATGATTATTAGGTAAAAAGTTATGAGGTGTTTAGTGTGGAATATAAATATGTCAAATTTGAAGTCTTTATTCCTGCTGAATACGTTGAAACTCTTAGAAATAAGTTAAATGATGCAGGTGCTTGCAGTCTTGGAAAATATGATAACTGTATCTCTTTTTCATTGGTAGAAGGATACTGGCGACCTCTGGAAGGATCAAATCCCTACAAAGGAAAAGTTAATTATGTAGAAAGCGGAAAAGAGGGAAAGGTTGAATTCATATGCGAAAAGAAGTACATAAACAATGTGGTTGAAGTAATTCGAGAAATCCATCCATACGAAGAACCCATGTACTACATTGTTCCAATAATCAACGATCAATATGATGAACAATTTGGAAAATGACCATTAGTGTTTATTAATGTTTTTGCTTTTTCTTTTCAACTTCGAACCCAACCAGCCAATTTTGAAAAACACGAATAACATTGTAATTCCAATCGTGAACATAATTCCCAGCAAAATAAAGTAAGAGTATTTGTATTCAAGTTCAGGCATAAACTCAAAATTCATCCCATAAACTCCGGCAATAAAAGAAAGAGCATAAAAATTGTAGAGATTATTGTTAAAACCTTCATAACTTCATTAAGCTTATTGCTAAGAGATGAAAGATATATGTTCATAAGCTCTGTACTAAGCTCCTTGTATGTTTCAACAATATCAATAATATGAACAATATGATCATAACTATCACGTAGATATAGCTTAACATCGCTACTTATCAAATGAGTATCTTCGCGCAGAAGTTTTCCAGCCATTTCTCTTGAAGGCCATAGTTCTTTTCTAAAAGCGAGAAGGTTGTGTTTTGCCTCATGGAGCATTTTCAATTCTGTTTCTGTTGCCCCGGAGGTCATTTTGTCTTCAAGTTCTTCTACATCATCTCCAATTTTTTCCAGAACAGGGAAATAATTATCAAATATTGTGTCCATAACTGCATAGGAAAGATAATCTGCCTTCATTTTTCTTATAATTCCTTTATTATTTCTTATCCTTTCTCTTAATGGATCAAGACAGTCTCCCAGCTTCTCCTGAAAGGTTATAACAAAATTTCTTCCTGTTATTATGCTTATTTGCTCTGAGATAATATGATTGTTTTTGGTGAGCCTGAACATTCGCATTACAGAAAAAACATAATTATCATAATAATCAACTTTGGGCCTTTGTGGAGTGTTTACAATATCTTCCAGTACAAGTGGGTGGATAGAAAACACTTTTCCAAGAGAGCGAAGAAGACTTTCATCTCCAAGTCCCTGAATATTTATCCATCTTAAAGTGTTTTCATCTATTTCACCAATGTTAGTAATGTTTTCCAGATCATCAAGAGTTTTTTCATTAAAGGAATCTTTGTTATAGTCAAAAAAATCAACTATTGGTTTAGTCATTGTTTCATCAACTAAAATAGTTCCAGGAGAAGTTCCGGGTACGCTTCGTTTCTTCTTTCGAAATTTTATTCTTTCGAGCATAAAAAAATCACCTACTTAATATTCAATATCACAAAAAAAGTGATGCAAGTTATTTATAATCTAATGGTCTAAATGTATCACCCTGCTGACGTTTAAGCTTTAATGCTTTACTTTCCAGTAAAAAAAGTTCAATTGTATTGCATACCGTTCCTGAAAACAGATGACCACCGATAACCCTGTTATCTCGTCCTGCTAAAGATGCATGTATGTGAGCAAAAGAGTTACCATCTTTTGAAGAAACATTTCCGGATAGTGAAAGAACTTCATGTGGTTCGGAATATGTGGAGTGTTCATATCCAGAAGTATCCAAATTGAACCATCCAAGTGTCACCATTTTCAACATACCTACTCCGCTAATTACTATTCCGGAATTAAGTCCCATTTCACTTAGTTTAAAGTTTAGAGCTTCCACAAAAGAATCACCGTCGTCAAATCTCATAAATAATAACCCATTATCTTTATTTATCAGAATAATATCACCTCCAATCAAGAGATATTAAGATTCCTAATAGAGGTAGATAGGTATTTTCATTGTTGATATTTTTAATGCAAATGCCAAAGAAAGTGTCTATTTTTGATAATTCTGAAAAAAGCGTAAAGTCCTTCCTAAATCCGACTTTTAAAATATTTCTTGTTTCACTCACCCCTCCAAGGAAAAAATTCATACCCTGCTCATATGTTGATTCTCCATGCCATGGATTCCAGGGTTCTCTGGTTCCTATAAGAACGTTTTCATAGCTCCCATAGAACCCAAAGGTATGTTCCAGTTCAAAAATGAAACTTGAACTATTTTCCCCATACTTATATCCAAGCATATTTTCTTCAATTATGTAATTTTTAACATTTTCTTTTTCTCCTTTTGAATATTCATAGGGTAAAGAAGAATGGGTCCTTGCAAACACATATGCGGTAGATATTGCTCCTTCAAGACTAAGAGTTAATGAATCAATATGATAATCAGCGCCTGCATTTGCAGCGAGTTTAGTCACAGTTTGATTTGAGGGATCAAAAATCGCGTTGGCGTTTATATCATCAATAAGAAGATCTGTGTAAAGACGTATTTTTCCAGGCTCATAACTTATAAAAGCTCCTATCATAGCGTTATCATTTATTTGCTCTTTCTCAGGTCCTGACATATGCCTGATTTCCTGAACAGCGGTATATGGCAATAACGAAAAAACGTACCATGGATCAAAATTTCTGTCTATAAAAAAGATTGAGTCATGAAACCCAAATTTAAGTTCATTATGTTTGAATGTGTAACTTCTATGATATAAACTTTTTGAAAACCCAGCATTACCTTCTGCTCCAACAACCCCATAGGGAGCAAACCTTACAAGAATAAGGCTGTTTCTTAAGGTGAAATAATCGGTTGGTGACCATTCTAGAGAAAGCCCATTGAATGAGCCGATTTCTTCTCTAAAAAATAATGGATATTTATCTCCAAGTCCAATCGAAAAGTTTTGTAGTCCTAATTTTATAGATAGTTTATCTGATTCATGGTAGAAGTAACCGGAACTGTTATACCATCTATGTCCAATTAATTCATCTTCCCAACCACTTAGTCTCTGTCCATCGTGAATAAAACCGCATCCCAGATGATATCGAATCATAGAAAATAACGGTATATCTAATTCAATACCAATAGCATCAAAATAGTTGTCTCTATGTATTTGATTATTAAGATAACCGGCTTCAAATTTCAAATTAATAGAAAAAATAGATATGGAAAAAAGAGACAGCAGAATTAAAAAAAAGAAACATTTTCTTAAATTATTACGCTTCATTTTTTATTCAACCTTCTAAAATATCATTGATTTTATTCATTATGTTATCATCAATTCTTTCTTTTACCAGGATGGATTTCAGATTGTCCTCAAGTTGATCCGTTTTGCTGACACCAAGTATAACGCTGCTGACATTCTTGTTCTTTAATGCCCATGCAATTGCTAATTGAGTCTGTTTTACACCCAGCTCATTCGCAATTTGTCCTATATTCTTTACTTTACCAATAATTTTCTCATCAAATAGGCCGCTTTTCTCAAAATGCTTTTTAAGCTCTGGAAAAACATCAAATCTGCTACCTTTGGGTATTCCATTATTATATTTTCCTGTTAATAATCCGGAAGCCAGTGGGCTGAAAGTGGTTAGTCCCATGCCATAATTTTCATAAAGTGGTAAAAACTCATTTTCTACTTTATTTCTTTCCAGCATGTTGTATTGAGGTTGTTCGACAACAGGTGGAACACAGTTAAAATCTTCACAAGCTTTATGAGCTGATATAATCTGTTCGGCACTCCATTCGGATGTTCCCCAGTAAAGAGCAAGTCCATTTCGAATGATATAGTCCATTGCCAGCACTGTTTCTTCTATGGGTGTTTCAGGATCTGGTCTGTGGCAGTATACTAAATCTACATAATCGTGCTGCATTCTTTTTAATGAATTCCAGATTCCTTCAAGAAGATGTTTTCTTGAAAGCCCTGAGTCATTTGGCCCTTTACCTGCCCAGAATATCTTTGTTGAAACAACATAATCTTCTCTTTTAAATTCTTTCAATACTTGACCTAGCATCGACTCTGCCATACCATTGGCGTAAGCTTCAGCACAATCAAAAAAATTAATTCCATTTTTGAAAGCCATTCTTACAATATTCTTTGCACCATCAATATCTAATTGTTTACCAAAAGTTAGCCAGGAGCCAAGTGAAAGTTCACTGATTCTTAGACCCCATTTTCCTACTTTTCTATATTCCATGAAATGCACCTCCAAATTTTAAGATACTTAAATAATTAATTATTTTAGAAAGAAAAGCGTTTTCCGTAACCGATATTAAAGAAATATTTTGTCGACTCTTTTTTAAACTTTATACCGATTTCACTAATAATAAGATCGGCATTAAACAATCTCAATTGCATTTCACCAGAGATAATAAAACTGTTTTTAACAGGTTCTGTCATTTCATACCAGTCAAGGTCAAAGGGCTTATTGTAATCATCTTGAATACCATAACTGCCTTTTGTAAGGTATTCAAATTTTAAACCAGCCTTTAAATTCTTACGCTCATAATCTGCCTTAATCAAGTGTAGTCTTGCATTTGCACCATATGGGAAACCAAAGGGATAATTTATAACTGGCCAGCTATCAAGCGCCATTACATTTAGGAGAATTGGATATGTAAATTTGCCAATTTCAGTACCTCTGTTATATAGGTAAGTGGTTGTACGATAATATTCATATCCAATCCAAAGTCCCCCATTATTAATTTTTCTATCACAGATTTCATGATCTTCATAAAGCATCCCTGAGGACTGAAATTGCTCGCCATCAATGAGATTATATTTTACTCCTGCAAAAAAGCCCAAAGCTGTTGGGTTAGAGTCTACCGATTCACTAGAGAGGTTGAAATCATCCATGATAAATTCTCCGTAACTTTCAATTCTTCCAAAATCTGCTTTAAAATCAGCAATAGCTATAACATTTGAACTTTCCTGATAGCTATGATGATAAATAATAAGAGGACTGAGATCTTGTAAATCGGGTATCCTCCCATAAATTAAATTGAGTTCTCCCAACCCAACAGAAAGCCAATCGCCCAAAAATAGTATCTTGTGACCAATTAAGGTTTTGGGTCTATCATTGTAAACCTTCTCATCTGCAGATATTGTGAAAAAATTGTACTGCATTTTACCATCACTTAGCCAGCTATCATTGTACTCAAACCAAAAGTGATCATAATAAGGTGAAATACTTGAAAGAGCAAGATCATATGTTGCTGGTCCCCACTTTAATTTTCTTCTTCCTATAGAAAAATAAAAATTATCTGGTGAATATTCCATGAAACCTATTATTGGATAATTACCATCCGGAAAAGGAAGTGAAGGATCTACACAAATGGGAAGATTACCCCAATCAAAGCCTCTTAAAAAGGCGGAAAAATCCTGTCTTACTTCAGCAAACATAAGTGCTTTGAAATCACTAGATGAAAAACTGAAACCAAATGAGGCAAGTGATGGAACTTTGTAAAATCGTATTAAATCATAAAGTGTTGGAGTATAATCAAATTCTCTTGAAGGATAATTGTTAAAAGATATGTCAGGGAATAATATTAATTCAAAATTCCCTGTACCTACCATCATTACACTAATTAATAAAGTTGCAATAACACAAGCAAAGAATTTTTGTTTAGATGAAGAATTCAATTAGAACACCCCCATTCCATTTATATTATACTTGACTAACCTGACTGATTTTATTTTCGATAAAGATGTTCTGATATACTTTTTTATGGAGGAATAAACTTGAAAAAAATAATACTTATATGCTTAATTTTATCAAATTTTGTTTTTTTGTTAGCTGTTAATGCCAACAAAGAAAATGATTACAGTACATTGACTCAATTTTTAACTGTATTATCAGAAAATGAACTTATTGATATGGATGTAAGGGTTACCTTTCATATTGCGCAACAGGAAGATAACGATGAAATTATTGATGTGGTTTTGTTTTTTAATTTTAAGAAAGATAATATCGGTAATTGGTTTATTGAATTCAGTGAACCTGAGGAGTTAGAAGAAATTGGTTTTGTGTTTTTGAATAATGAGAATATAATTTTTAGTGTCGTAAAAGGAGACCCCTGGAAGCAATATCGCGTGGAAAATCAATTTACATTAATTGCCAACATACTTTCAAATTTTTTTGATGGGTTACTTGATGAAAGAAATTACAAATGGATGGTTGTAGATGATCAAAACCAGGTTGAATATCGTATAGTTCCAGATGAAACGAGAATGAGATTTCTAAGTCTTATTGGTGGTGGAGGGTACGTTCCAAATATGATTAATATTGATTTGACATTTAGTAAGAGAAATGGATTTCTACCTCTTCCCAAAACTCTTAAAATTTCTGAAAGATTCAAAAAAGAGTGGTTACTGTTTGAGTTTGAAAAAGTTGATTTTATGGAAACTACAGATTTTTTCGGTAAATTCAAGGAAATGTATTATAAAACATTTGAATAAAAAGAAGAGCCCAATGGACTCTTCTTAATAAACAAATCTAACTTAATAAGACATTTCAAGTACTTGTAGTAAATCTTTCTCTTCTAAATTACCTGGAGATTCTACAACAATGCCTTTCATTGTACGATAAGCTGTTGATGCAATTTTCTCAAGAACATCTTTTTTCACACCAAGTCCTGAGAGTTTTTTATTTAAATTGAATTGTTCCTGGAAAAAGCGTAATTTGGTGATCATTAATCGGGCAGCTCTCTTATCGTCATATTCGTTAACAGAAAAAACCTCCCTGCCAACAACAGCAAGTTTATGATACGCATCATCAAAGAAATGTTCAAAAAGATATGGCCCAGTTATGCAAAGGCCAAGACCATGAGTGATCTCCTGATAATATCCACTCAGTCCATGTTCAATACAATGATTGGCAATAACACCGGTTAAAGTTTCAGTTATTCCGGCTTCAATATTCGCCCATGTAAGTTCTGTTCTGGCTTCAATATCACTGCCATCTTCAAAAGCAACAGGAAGATTAGTGACAACTCTTTTCATAGAATCAAGTGCAAGTAAATCAGAGTAAGGGTTTGATTTTATATTAAGAAATGCTTCAATTGAATGGTAAAAAGCATCCATGGATGTATAAGCAGTTTGGTCTTTTGGAAGAGTTAACATTACTTCAGGATCAACTAAAGATACAGCAGGAAATGTTACATCATATCCTGTACCTATCTTTTCTTTGGTTTCAGGGTTGGTAAGTACGGCAAATGGGTCAGCCTCTGTACCGGTTCCATGAGTAGTTGGTATTGCTATAATTGGTAATGCTTTTGCAGGTATATCATCTTTTTCCACATCAACGAATCGCCAGATACCTCCATCATTTATTGCAGCTACCGCAACACATTTTGCGGTATCAATTGGGCTGCCGCCTCCAAGTCCTATTACAAATTCAATATTTTCTTTCCTTGCTATATCAGCTGCTTCATCTACATGAGTACTCAGCGGATTTGGGATAACTTTATCAAAAACAATAGATTCTATACCAGCATCTTTGAGTAACTTCTTTACTCTGTCCAACAGACCAGATTCTTTCGTGCTGTGTCTTCCTGTTACTATCATTGCTTTTTTGCCTAATTTCTTAGCTTCTTCTGGTAATCTCTTTACTGCAGACACTTCAAATATAATTCTCGTTGGTAGAAATGAAGTAATCTTATACATATTATCACCTCTCCTTGATATGAAATTATATTCAATATAAATTATAACAAAACAAATTTTCCCATAAAAAAGGCCACGACAAAGCCGTGGCATGACCAGACTAAATTTAAGTCCGGAAGGTAACTAAGGTTCAAAAATCACCTCAATTAGACTGCTTTTATATACCAATCTATCACCTCCCGGTTTAAGATTGGATGTCCGGACATCCAATTTCAATATACACCTTTTTATTAAAGAAAGTCAATAATCATAATTTTTATCTAAATATAGGGTTTACTTGTACTAAAACAGTGTCATTTATTAGTGATATAATTTTTTTGGAGGGATTAGCATGAAAATAGTATTTCCAGATGAAATGAAATCTATAGATAAGGAAACCATTGAAATGGGTGTACCTTCACTTGTTCTAATGGAATCTGCTTCAATTGAAGTGATGAATGTAATTAAAGAAAAATTCGGAGGAAGAGTACTGATTTTATGTGGTCCTGGTAACAATGGCGGAGATGGTTATGCACTTGCAAGACGATTGAAGGTCAGTGGCTACGATGTTATAGCTTATTCATGGAAAAATCCAAAAACTAAAAACTGTATACATAACCGTGATTTATTTGCTGATATTGGAGGTGCCATAAAAAAAATCGATAACTTTAATGATTTAATTGCTGATATAAAAAATTCTGAAGTCGTAGTTGATGGAATTTTTGGAACGGGATTTAAAGGTACATTACCAAGTAAAATCATAGATGTGTTTAATGTGATAAACAGTCATAAATGTAGCAGAGTGGCCATTGATATTTCTTCGGGAATCAATGGTAACACTGGTGAAGTAAATCAAATAGCTTTTTTAGCTGATGTAACCGTAACATTTGGACTGTCAAAAATTGGGCATTATTTGCAACCAGGAAAATATTACACAGGTGAATTGATAGTTAAAAATATTGGTTTTCCTGAAAAGATAATCAATAAATTCGCAAAATGTGAATGTATTGATTCAAAACTAGCAAAAGAACTACTGCCCGATAGAGATCCATGGGGGCACAAAGGCTCATATGGAAAGGTAATGATAGTAGGAGGGAACGAAGTTTATACTGGTGCGCCTTTAATGGCAGCTCAAGGTGCAATTATTTCAGGTTGTGGAAAGGTAATAACTTATACTCCAGAGAAGGTACAGAAAGTAATAAGAAATAATGTCCCTCAGATTATTGCTTATGGTTCTGAAAAAAAGAATCTTGTTGAAAGTGATTTACCAATCATGAAAGACGTAGATGTACTTGTGATTGGTCCTGGAATTGGAAGGGAATTGGAAAGTAAGAACTTTGTACTTGATTTACTGAAGATGCTTTCAAATCTCGATTTATCAAAGGTGCTAATAGATGCCGATGCACTTTTGGCAATAAAAGGTGATATGAAGCTACTCAAAAATATTGATGATACAGTTATTACACCACATCCAGGAGAATTATCAAAACTAACAGGCAAAGGAATAAATGAGTTGATTAACAACGTTGAATTGGTAAGAGAATATGCCAGTGAATGGGAAACAACTCTTATATTAAAAGGATCAACATCAATTATTAGCGATAAAGATAAGGACATACGCCTGAACATGACAGGAAATACTGGACTTGCAAAGGGCGGTAGTGGTGATTTACTTTCCGGAACTATAGGAGCTTTTATGGCACAAAATATGAATGGTTATGATGCAGCCTCTCTGGGTTCTTACATTATGGGGAAAGCTGCTGAAATGGCTAATGTAAATCAAAGAAGCTGCACCATACATGATGTTACTGGTGCTTATTCTAAAGTGTTCGATTTGCTAAAGAAAATCAATAGGTGCTAGACTTTTTTTGCAAAATCTTGGCCAAACTCTCTACAATTATCAAGAATATTTTCATCAGGTTCTCATTTCTCAAAAATTCCCTCTGTAACTAATTCAAAGCCTGCTCCATCAAGTATTGATTCTAATCTTTTAACACTTTCTCCGCTCCAGCCATAAGTACCAAGAGATCCCGCTTTCTTTCCTTTAAACCCCAGTCCCTTGACTTCTTCAAGAAGACCGGCTAGAGAAGATAAAATACCCTTATTTACTGTGGGAGAACCCAGCAATATGGCTTTGGATTTAAAAATTTCAGTAATAATATCATTTTTGTCGGCCTTACCTGCATTTAGTAGTTTAAGAGTTACATTAGAATTTGCCTTTATGCCCTCTGATATTGCTTCGGCCATTCTTCTTGTGCCGCCCCACATGGTTTCATATACTATGGTAATTTGATTTTCACTGTACTTATCTGCCCAGCTAAGGTATTTTTCAACAATTTGCATGGGATTATCTCTCCAGATAACTCCATGACTGGTACAAATCATATCAAGAGGTAGATTTAATGAAGCAAATTCTTCTATCTTCTTTTTTACAAGAGTACTAAAGGGAGTCAATATATTTGCGTAGTATTTTATTGCTTCTTGATATAGCTCCGCCTGATCAACCAGATCATTATAGAGCAATTCTGTAGCGTAGTGTTGACCAAAGGCATCATTGCTGAACAAGATATTTGTACCTGTCATGTAAGTGAACATGCTGTCAGGCCAGTGAAGCATTGGTGCTTCAATAAACATAAGTTCATGATTACCAGTATTTAGTTTGTCTCCGGTTTTGACAGGATTAAAATTCCAGACTTTGTGATAGTGGCCTTGAAGTGATTTAACGCCATTATGTGTGCAGTAAATAGGTTTATCCGGTATGCGTTCCATTAAGAGAGGAAGTGCACCACTGTGATCTATTTCTTCGTGATTTGCTACTATTACATCAATGTCGTCTAGATTTATTTCTTTCTCAAGCTCTTTTATGAATTCCCTGGCGTAAGGAGCCCATACAGTGTCAATCAATGCATTAAATTCGTCTTCAATTACATAAGAATTATAGGAGGAACCTCTATGTGTTGAATAGTCATCTCCATGAAATGTTTCAAGTTCCCAATCTACCTTACCAACCCATTTTACCTATGGCATGATTTTAATTCCCATATAAAGCCTCCTTTTCTATTGAGGTTTTGGAGCCTTAAGTACCATTACGGTTAATCTGCTGCCAGAACTGTTTTCTATACCATGTGGTATTTCCTTTGGAATTTCTACCAATCCGTTCTTATTAAGCTTCTCTTTTTCATTACCAGCTGAAAAAAAGCCTTCACTATCAATCACATAGATAAAAATATTAACTGGGGTTTTGTGGGGTTTAAGTACACCACCTGGTTCAATTTTTATTACTACCGCTTGATGTGAATGACTATCATATACTGACCACCTGTGATAACAAGAAAATGGTTCTTCCGCAACGAAGCTGAAAACTTAACAAAAAGGAGTACAATTAAGGTATTCTTATTTGATCAAGGGGGGATTCAGCAAATGGAAAAGCTACTGAAAACATTGGATTCGGATTTGGTACTTATCAAGGCTGTTGTTGGAGAAGAGACAATAGAGCTTCATGCAAAGAGAGACACTGTCGAAGAAACCTGTCCCTACTGTGGAGCGAAATCAAAGAGCGTGCACTCAGTGTATCCCAGGACAATTTCAGACTTACCTATTCAGGAGAAGATGGTCAAGATCATAATTCACAAGAGACTCTTCTTTTGTAGGAACCCCGACTGCAATAGACCACTCTTTTCAGAAACACTATCGTTTGTTGACAAATATGGAAGAAGAACGAACAGGTTAACCAAGAAGATCAAAGAGATCGCTATGAACATGAGTGCAAGAAGTGCTAAGAAAGTAGTTAACAAAGGCATATCCAACGATACCATTCAAAGTGAAGGTTATGATGCTCTAGTCAGATACTTTGTGGAAGAACCAGTTTTATTTTATCGTTTACATTCTTTGTATATCAAAATATCACCACCTATATTACAGTTTATAATTATTCTACATTAAATAATGAATAATTTCATTTATAAAAAATGTGTTTTTGTCTAATAAAATATATTATGTAAAATTATATTAGTTGGACTAAATAGATTTATAAATTAGCTAAGTTATAACATATAATTGTATCGGGTGGTTAAATGCGAATGAAACAAGATCTGTCTCAAAAATTAGAGCAACGTCAAAAATTAACACTTGAAGTACAGAATGCATTAAAACTCTTACAACTAAATTCACTTGAGTTGAATGTTGAGCTGCATCAAATAGTAGAAGAAAATCCATTGTTGGAGATTGAAGATGAAGATTACGAGTTAATAGATGAGCTAAAAATTGAGGATGATGATAAATACAATTCTGATGATGAATATACAATATACATGAGTAATCAAGAGAGAGAAACCGAAAAATGGAATTTTGAAAGAATAGAAGGACCAAGAAAATCATTTTCAGAATTGTTAAGCGAATTTGCCTACCTAATACTTGATAAAGAAGAATTTACTGCATTTGAGGCAATGAAAGACAAAATGGACGGACACGGAATGCTGACTGAAAGCACTAAAAGTATTTCGAAAGGTTCAGCAATCAGAATCAGTTTATTAAATAGGGTTATAGAAAAGCTTCGTAATGGCGGTTTTGATGGGGTTTTCTCATGCAGTAAAGCAGAAATGGAAAGAATTTTGGGCAAAGGAATATATCCTTCTTCTGGATATGACGACGGTAAACCTGTAAGATACATAGAACCTGATATATACATAGATTATGTAGATAAGAAATTTATTGTAACAGCGGGAAGTTGTGGATTGGCAATCAATATTAATGATAATTATAAAAAGATTATAAATGAAGGTTCAGGTGAGGAAGAGAAATTTCTAAGAAAAAAACTAAAAGAAGCCAACTTTTATGTCGAAGCTCTTGAAAGAAGGCGTATAACACTAATTTTTATTGGCAAAAAAATTGTAGAAGCGAATCATACTTATCTACTTAACAAATCTGATAAACTAAGAACTTTGAAGATGAAAGATATTGCTGATGATCTGGGTGTGGTTGTTTCAACTATAAGTAGAGCAGTAAAAAACAAATTTATTCAGACTCCACGTGGTGTACTACCACTAAGATACTTTTTTGGTAATATGCAAAAAAGAGAGAAAGCTATGGAAACTATTGAAGAAATTCTTATAAATAAAGGAAAATGTAGTGATAAAGAAATATCACAAATGCTGAAAGAAAGAGGTATTAAAGTGGCCAGGCGAACAGTAAACAAATATCGTAGAATTATCGAGAATAAAAAATGAAAAAAGCTGCACTAATTCTAGGAGGATCAAGAGATTCCTCAGACGAGTTTTATATTTCAAAAATTGATGAAGCTGACTATCTTGTGGCAGTTGATTCTGGAGCAAACCTTCTTTTTGAAATTAGAATGTTACCGGATTTATTAATAGGTGATCTTGATTCAATCGACAAAAAAGCATTAACCTGGTGCAGGGAAAACTACGTGGAAATAATGAGTTTTGGAACAAGTAAAGATGAAACTGACACAGAACTTGCCCTAAATGAAATGTATAAGCGGGGTTTTAACGAAGTGCAATTGTTAAATGCTTTGGGAGATAGACCCGATCATTTTCTTACAACAATTTATTTATTGTATTCCTATTCTGAGAAAATGAATGTTTTATTTAATAGTGAAAACTTAATAAGCAGTGTATTGTCGGGCAATAACTTATTGGATGCTAAAAAAGGAGAGTTATGGTCAATTCTGCCGGTGGGTGAAAACATTCCGCTGGTAACTTTAAAGGGATTTGAACACGAAATTAATCAAAAAAAGATGCCCTTTAACAAACCTTTTGGAACATCAAATGTTTCAATAAGCAATAAAGTTGAAGTAAACATCGAGAAAGGCGCGGTGATCTATTTCCGATGGCTGAACAAATAAAATATCTTGTGGTATCGGATACTCACGGATCATACGATAAGTTGAAAAAGGTACTAAATAATGAAGAAAAATTTGATTACATGATTCATGCGGGAGATTTTCTTTATCATGGTCCAAGGAATCGAATTCCTGATGGGTATTATCCGGAAAAATTAGCAAACTTTTTTAAAGAAAACAAAAATCGTTTGATTGGTGTTCGTGGTAATTGTGATGCAGACGTAGATTTAATGATAATGAACATAAACAATCTGTTTACCGTGAAGGAAATCAAAGTAAACAGTTTGAGCGTGGTTATCTTTCACGGCCATCATGAAATAAACAAAGATGCTGACATATTCATTAGAGGGCACACCCATATTGCAGAGTTAAGAAAGGAAAATGATAAGGTTTTATTAAATCCTGGAAGTGCATCATTACCTAAAGATGATACAGGAGGTTCATATGCTGTTATAAAAACGCTTGGTAATAAAGTAGAGCTTACACTCTTTTCTTTAGAAGGAATAACTATAAAAAAAATCGAGCTTTCTCATAAATAGTTCACATAGCCAAGATTTATTAATTCTTTTTTCTTCTTTTTATCAACTTGAATCTATTTAGGATTTTCACGAATTTTTCGCCTGATAGAACAGAGATAGTAATGTAACTGCCTACAAGGACACCAATTACCACAATAACTGCAACTCTAGCATATAGCTTGAGTGGAGAAAACAGAAGCACAGAAAATCCAAGAGCTAAGGCGTATGAATTAGCCACTACTGTCTTGACAACCTCAGGATAACCTTTTTGATCACGTTTTTGCCAAATTTTGAGATGAATGGAATAATCAATGACGATTCCTGCAAGCATAACAGAAACAATCGATGTGCCTATTTCCAGAGGTATTGAAAAAATTGCCATTGCTATGAAAGCAGACATTATGGCTGAAATAACGCCAATAATTGACATAGTTGCATCTGTAATACTCTTTAATAAGATAGCAGTTAACAGAAAGATGACAGCAAGTGCACCAAGCATGCTTACAGTTTGATTTATAACAACTTCATTATTTATTCTTTTCCATATTAAGACAGGTGAATACACATTACCAGTAAGGTTATAAAAATCGAGAAGTTCGTTTATTTCGGTTTCCATTTCACCTGCTTTTTTTGTATCCGTTACTGTAGAGTTGACTATAATGATATAATCGTCCTCTGTTACAAAGGTTGTTAAAAATGAACCTAGGCCAGTATCTTTAAGCAAAGGAGAACTTAAAACTGACAGTCCAAAACCAGTAGATTTAGAAACATCCATCAAACTTTTTGTTCCATTTATATGTTCAATTTTCTGCAGTTCACTATTAATCGTAGTTAAAAAATCAGCATCACTTGAAAATTTATTGTGTTCTGGTTTATCAATCACAACATAGTATGGAATCAAATATTCAAAGCTTTCTCTTATATTTTCAGCACTGGTAACTAGTTCACTATTACTGGAAAGATATGATAGTTCATCGGTAGAAACTCTTACAAATGGAATTGAAAAGATTCCTGCAACAATTATAATTACACAAACATACTTCAGTATATTCAAAACATTCTTGCTGGGTATAACAAGGAATTCCAGTTTAATAGGTCTTTGATGATGATGCTTAACCTTAACATTGACGAAAAAAGGTAATAAAAAGCAAGCGTAAAGAGCCGTTATCATTAGACCAATCGAAATGAACAAACCAAACATTTTGAAAGCCCTCATAGGGCAAAATATAAAAGACATAAAAGCAGCCACAGTGGTAAAAGAAGAAAACATTATTGGTACGATTTCTTCTCTCAGAGCAATCTTGAACAACTCAAAGTCAGATGTTGCTTTTTCTCTATTGATCAGTAGCCTTTTTGTAACATGAAGTCCGTAAACAGAACCAATAATAACAATTAAAGAACCGACCAGAGTTGTCAAAGTGTTGATAGTAATATTGAATCTGATCATTAACCAGTAAGCAAAAACAACAGCGACAACAGAAGGAATGATAGCAATTAACCCCAGCCAGAAATCTTTAAGTGTAACTCCAAATAAAACAACGATAATCAGTATGATCAATGGTGGATATAAAAATGTGGATTGCTTTATGTAATCAAAAAGAGTTTTTTGAATGAGGAATTCGCCAAAAACCATTGCTTCAAGATTGTACTCCTCCTCCAATTCTCTTTCGATTTTTTCTAAAGCTGCAGTTAGAGACTCTTTATTTTCGAGTTCCGACATCCAAAAGAATGTATTTACATATTTTCCGTCTTTTGAAACAAGAAAGTTACTGTAAAGCGGATCTTCAATTAGATGTTCAAGATCATCTATATTATTAAGAATATTAGTGGTTTCAAATCTTAGTGGTAAAAGTGAGGTAATTCTAAACTGTATAGCGTCTAGAGGGCTGAATACTCTATCAATGCCATTACCTACATGCTTGTATAGTGAAGTTCTAAGATAATCAAGTGCTTCTATTAAATGATCCTTCTTTTCACTCATTTCAATTAGAAACATTCCGGTGTTTAGGGTACCGGTTTTCTCAGCATAGAGTCTATAACTTTTTACATACTCATTTTCTGGAATGAAAGCCTGTGGATCAGTATCGATTTTTATTTCATCGCTCATATCAATTATTGCGATTAATGATATAAATATTGTTATGATTATTACAGCAAAACGCAGTTTGAACATCTTTCTCTTTCACTCCTCCTTAAGAATATTCTATCAGAAGCATGATATAATTCGTTTGGGGTGATATCTATGAAAATTAGATGGTTTGGACACGCCTGTTTTTTAATACAAAGTGGCAATAAAGTAATTGTAACTGACCCTTTTGATGAGACTGTCGGTTATAGTTTGCCCGAAATAAAACCTGATCTCGTATTAGAAAGCCATCAGCATTTCGATCATAATGCGCATCATCTATTAAAAGGTGATTTTCAAATAATAAAAGATGACATAATTGAAGGTGAGGTTAAAGGCTTTAAGATTGAAGGATATAGTTCTTTCCATGATGATGAACAAGGAAAGAAGAGGGGTAATAATATCATTTTTAAGATAACCACACCAGAAGGTTTTAGAATAGTTCATCTTGGTGATCTTGGCGCGATTCCCTCAGAAGATGTTGTCAATTTTATTACGAATCCTGACATATTATTTGTTCCGGCAGGTGGTAAATACACATTTGAACCAGATATAGCAGCAGGATTTTCAAAACAATTAAAACCAAAAATAGTTATTCCTATGCACTTCAAAACAGAAGTAATTTCTGACTGGCCTATAAAAACTGTGGATGATTTCCTAAGCTATTTCGATGATCATCAGGAAAAGGATTTTCTGGTTCTTGAAACACCTGGTGATTTGAAAGATTATGATCTTGATGTAGTTGTCCTTGATTACGAAGTGAAGGAATAGTGGAGGCATATTTATTAGAAAAACGGAAATTTTGAACCTTTTAGGAATATGCAAAAAATCAGGTAATATTGTTTTTGGAAAAGAACCCATAAAAAAAGCTATATATAATAAGAAAAACATTATAGTTGTACTGGCAGAAGATGCAGGGAAGAGTTTACGTGATTATCTACTGGGGTTATGCAAAAGAGAAAATGTAGTTATAATTATATTGAAAGACATAAACAAAAAACGATTGGGAAAAAGTATTGGAAAGTCTGAAATATCTGCTGTTGGAGTAACGGACAGAATTCTGGCTAATAAGATACTGAAGAAGTCAAAATCTGGAGGTGTCGTTAGTGTCCAAGACCCGTGTATATGAACTAGCAAAAAGACTAAAAATATCAACAAAAGAATTAATGGATGAGCTTGAAGAACTTGATATTCCAACAAAAAGCCACATGTCAGTTCTCGACGATGAAACGGTTAACATAATTCTTGGTCTGTATGAAGTTGAAACCGAGGAAGAAAAAACTACTGTAAAAACAAAGAAAAAGTCGAAACACAAAAAGGAAAAAGAGAAAGAAGAAGTTGAAGAAGAAGAGAAAAAAGCAAAAAGGAAAGAAAAAACAGAAGATAAAGAGACAGAAATAAAGAAGATCTATGTAAAACCTGAAGAGCTAAAACTAAATGTGCTTGCTTCAAAGATGAATACTCCCGTTGCAAAGATTATTAGAGATTATTTTTCAAAAGGTATAGTATTACGTCCACCACAAACATTGAGTCTGGAAGAAGCAAGAAAAATTGCCAGGGAATATAACTGCGAAATTGAACTCCAAAGGGAAGAAATAATTGATCCAGTAGAAGCATTGAAGAAAAAGTTTGAAAAACTGTATCAAGATGAGAAAAATTTGGTTCAGAGACCACCTGTTGTCACGGTAATGGGACATGTTGACCACGGTAAAACTACATTGCTGGATCACTTAAGAAAAACGAAGGTAGCTGAAAGTGAAGCGGGTGGAATAACCCAATCTGTTGGTGCTTATCAAATTCACGTCAATAATAAACTGATTACATTCATTGATACTCCCGGTCATGAAGCATTTACTGAAATGCGTGCCAGAGGGGCACAGGCAACTGACATTGTAATTTTAGTAGTTGCGGCTGACGATGGTGTTATGCCTCAAACTGTGGAGGCTTTTGATCATGCCAAAACAGCAAATGTTCCGATAGTAGTTGCTATCAATAAAATTGATAAACCCAATGCAAATGTAGAAATGACCAAACAACAATTGGCTTCTAAACTTGGTTTAGTTCCAGAAGATTGGGGTGGAGATACAATAACAGTTCCCATTTCAGCACTTAATGGAAAGGGTATAGATGAGTTATTGGAAATGGTGCTACTTGTTGCTGAAATGAACGAAATTCGCTGTGTTCCAGAGGGTCCGGCAAGAGGTGTTATTGTTGAATCCAGACTTGATAAAGCCATTGGTCCACTGGCCAATGCCATTGTAAAAGATGGCATTTTAAAAAGAGGTGACTACCTGGTTGCAGGTTCCACACTTGGTAAGGTAAAAGCACTAATTGATGAAACAGGTAAACGAGTGAAAGAGGCGAAACCATCTGAACCCATTCAAATACTGGGTTTTGATGAAGTTCCTGATGTGAACGAGATAATGTACGTTGTGGAAACACTTGATCAAGCAAGAGAAGTAAAAGAAAGTGCTGAAAAGAAAGAATCAAAAGAATCAATGATAAAAGGTAAAAAAGGAGTAAAGCTGGAAGAGTTTGCCAAAACCTCAGAAGGTGAAGAAACAAAAACACTTAATCTCATTATCAAAGCGGATTCCTTTGGTACTGTAGAAGCTTTAAAACAATCAGTTGCGAGACTGGAAACAGAAGAAGTGCATATTGAGGTAATACATTCGGGTATAGGTTCAATAAATTCAAGCGATGTAATGCTTGCAGCAGCATCGAATGCAGTTATATTGGGATTTAACGTTAAGCCTAATAGTGAAGCAAGAAAAGACGCAGAGGTAGAAGATGTTCAAATAAGGACTTATGATATTATTTTTGAACTTATAGATGATTTTAAGAAGGCACTTGAAGGATTGCTTGAGCCAGAAGAAATAGATGAAACAACCGGTCATGGTGAGGTAAAAGAAGTATTCAGAATAAAGAAAGTTGGATATATTGCAGGTGTACAGATGACCGATGGACACGTGCAGAAGAAAGGCGAAGTACGTGTATATAGAAACGGTGAAGAAATCCATGATGGACCTATAGAAACCTTAAAGCATTACAAAGACGATGTATCAAGAATCGAGGCACCAAAAGAATGTGGTATCAAACTAGAAGAATTCGAAGACATAGAAAAAGGAGATGAACTTGAATTCCGCATAAAAAAGCAGGTTCGAAGAACACTTGATTTTAATGAAAATCAATAAAGATATTTTTAGTATAGTAAAGGGGAAGATTTATTCATCTTCCCCCTTTTCTATATCATTATTTGAAGCTTCACTAACTTCTTTTGTACCTCCAGAGTCAACAGTCTCATCAGAATACAACTCATCAGCAATCTTCTTATACATTTTATAACGTAAATAAATCATCAAAATAATTCCAAAAAGACCAATAATAGATAGCCAAAGACCTATAATAAATCCACCAATTAACATAAATAAGAGAGCAAAGATAACGGGGAAGTAGATAAGCTCAAAAAACAATCTAATTCCCTTCATACCCTTTTTATCTTTCATTGAAAAATTATTCCCCCTTTATAACCAAAATCGCCCTATGCTTTAATTCTATCAGCAATTAGATGTAGAAGGTATCCAAAAAAACCTGAAAGAGAAATATATAGTGAATTTGTAATAACCACCGGATCTGTTATTTGAAATCCCTCTGATAAAAGATAAATCGCGCTAATAAGTAAAGCAAAACAAATAGCTGCGATAAGTGTATGCATAAATCCTCTATGCGAGAGAAGGTCGATTACTCTGGACACTCCAAATCCTATGAGAACAGATATGGCGAAAGAAGTTCCAATGCCTAAAGCGTTTGAATTTGTGAAATCAATTAAATAATCCTGAAAAAATGGATAGGATACGCTTATATAAAAAATAGCTGAAACAATGGCAGATAAAATTACCTCTGTTGTACGTTTAATCAAAGCAGAGTGCGAATCTATGTCAGGCAAATCGCTGCCTAAAATATAGAGTAAATAACCTATGCATATAAATGGAGCGGTGATGGTGAATTTAATATTAAAAACTTCAGTTATTCCTATAAACGCTGCTATATAGATGGGATAAGTATACAGACCAATTGAAATATGCGTTCTAAAATCAGGCATAACAATCTCCTGGTAAGAATAATTATTTATCAAACATTCATTTAAAATTATCTATGTTTTCATTTACACTGGATTGTACAGATAAAACAGCTTTATTAATAGTGTCATAATACAAAGAATAGAAATCATCGAGTTTATTAATTATTTTTTCAGCATGCAGAAGATTCGATTCGAAAACAGTGGCAACGGTTGTATTTAGATTCATATCAGGTGTCACGCTTGTTTGTTTTAGAAAAGGCACTTTATCTATCACGGTTTTTCTGAAAAGCCTCGAAAATTCAATAATTATAGATGAATCAATACGATAATCAAAATTAGGAATTCCAAGGGCATATTTTACTTTATCCTGATAGGGAAAAACTAAGATCGATCCCTTAGGGAAATTGATCCATTTTCGAAATGCTTCCAGAAATCTTTTGTAAAGTGAATCATTTATCCTTTCTGAAAGAGTCATGTAATTTGTGCCCGACATTGTGTCCTTTAATTTCTCTCTTCTTATTAATCTTTCATTCCCACAAATTGCTATAAAATTTAATTTTAAAGGATATTGCAGTATAACCCTTTGTACCTTCTGGGATAAACTTTCAGGAAATAACTCTTTATAAATCGACTTGCTTTTCTCTAATAGTGTCAGGTCTGTAAATCGATATATGGCACTGGAAGTTTCAAGTGGGTTGGAAGAAGAAATTCCAAAAAAACTCTTCCCTTCTGAATCTACAAAGAATGAAAGCACAGGAAATCTCGAAAAAGAATCTTTTACAATTGTTGTGCAGAAGTGTCCAAATCGGGTTTCAAGCAAATCTTCCCGCTCAGTAAGTACTTTTGATTCTGTAGCTAATTTATCCTTTAGATCTTGGTAATAACCAATAAAATCCTTTTCAAGTAATTTGGGACCACTGTAAATACTCATTTAACTATCACCGCTGACGAACGACCATAAATATTTTCGCAGTCATCAAAGAACGTGTCGTTACATTTACTGGACAATACAAACAAGACTTTTCTTTTCACTACCGGTAAGTCAGTATAACCGTCTGTAAATACAATTATCCCTTCTGGGCGCAATTCTTCCTGCGCATAATCTATGGCAGGTTGGAGATCGGTCTCGCCTCGACCTATTAGTTTTAAATCTTTCCACACTCCTTTTGAGTACTGCATCACTGATTGAACAGCTTCATCAACCTGAACAAGCCATATACGTGAATCTGTTATTCGTGTCAACGCATCGATTTCGCTGAAGAAAGAGTTGAACTCTTCTTCGATTATGCTACCGCTTGTATCAACTACAATAACAACCTTTGCTGCGTAATCATTTCTCCAGCCAGGTTGATCATCGTAACGTCTGTTTGGCTTCATTGGTGTACGATATCTGCCTACATGAAGAGATGAACCTATAAATCTTCTGATAATAGTTCTCCAATCAAGTATGGGTTTATTTAAGAGCAACGATATGGAGGATTCTATTCCCTCTGGCACACCATCCTTGGCTTTTTCATAGGTTTCTGCAATAACATTCTTTAAGAGCTCAACAATATATTCATGAGGTATTTCAAAATCACCAAATTCTTCATGCGAATCAGGCATAGTCATATTAGTTTCGATTACTTCAAGATCAACTGTATTGTTATTTTTCATAAAGTCTATTGCCCAATCATGATATTCTTCAGCAATTTTTCCCGGAAGAGAACCAGGTGGAGAAACAAAGAAATTCTCGTTATCAGTCCCACAGCCTTCAAGTAATAATTTGTCAAGGGGCATACTCAAGACATCTATTTCTCGAATGTATTGATTTATTGCTGCATCCATACACAGATTCCACAGGGTTCTATCTCTTTTATTTTTTACAGAAATTAGAATATGACCGTTTACTATGTGTAAACATTCATGCTTAAGAAGCGCCTGCACGAGCAAAAAGTCTTTGTTGCCTAAAATTTCAGGATTATAAAGTAACTGAAGATTACCTGATGATGATACCCTGAGTTTAAGTGTTCTTACAGTTGAACTAGGTAACCTTTCTATAAACATAAACAGGTAATTGTAAAAGGGGCTATCCCTTGAAATTTCAATTACTGCTTCCTGAACAATATCACTGTTCAATTATTTTCCCTCTTTTCTAAGAAATGAAGGATTTCATCATCAACTGCAAGCTCTTCAATGAGCTTTTCAAAGAAAACTCTTCTCAGGCCTTTCTCTTTCTGCATCTTATATACAATATGTCTTATAATGCCAAAAAAGGAATCTTTAGGAATTATCTTTCCAAGTTTAAGCAAATTTGATGCTAATTTAGGAATCTTCTCCATAATCTCCTGAAGTTTTGGCTCACTTAGTTCAGAAAGATACTTGGTAATTCTAGAAACAAGCGCACTTACTGCCGATATATTCATGTTTTCTATTCTTTTTATTGTATTATTGTCAAGATTAAGTAAAACATCTTCTACCTGGGGAAGAATTAGCTTTCCTTCAATTCTATTAATAAACGTTCTCGCTGCTTCAGGGCCAATCATACCGGCTGCTATGGGATAGCCAAATTTTTCAATATCTTTTTCATCCAGTGATTTGAAAACGTTACCGAGTTTATACCAGCTTCTTGGACTTGGTCTAAGTTCAAGTCTCATGGATACCACAGTATCTCTTGAAAGAAATTCTGGATATTCTTTAATAAAATTCGTAATGTCCGCTGGTACTTTCATCGAATTTGCCCAATTTATCCATTCTTCAGGTGTTGGAGTTATCTCAAGATGGAAGAATCTTGACATGAATGCAGGGTCAGTGATAAGTTCAACTTGATCGTATTCCTCATCTGGGGGGTTTGCAGCAGCCAGAACCCAGCTTCCTTCGGGTAGAAAATGATTGTGAATCCTCCTGTCGATAAGCAGTTGCATTATGGCATTTCTTATTGATCTATGGGCTCTGTTGATTTCATCAATCATTAAGATTACATTTCCGTGTTCAGGCCACCAATCTGGTTTTAAAAACTCTGTTTTATCTTCACCACGCGAAGGCAATCCAATTAGGTCCCCTGGCTCCATTTGTGAAATAACAAGTATTATAAGCTCTCTGTTAGTTTCTTCAGCAATTTCTCTGGCCAGATCTGTTTTGCCAACTCCAAAGTGTCCCCAAACAAGTGGAACTTCATTTGCGTCCATTATCTTTTTACTTAAGTATTTTACTTCTTCAACTTTCATTGTTATACCTCCGAGCTACGTTAATTATATTTCTGAACGATTATATCATGCATATTCAATTGCGTTCAGTTCTAAAAACCTTTATAAACCACATTAACAATGTTATCCATAAAGCTATAGGAATAAATAGTCCAAAAAGTAGCCGGTGAAAGCCAGAAATCGGTAAACCGAGGAAAGTAATGAAAAAGTCGATATTTTCAGATTTTAAAAGGGCCAAAGAAAGACTGGAGAAAACAGGTATTAACGAACTAAATATAAATGAAAGCACAGCCCCTGTGAAAGTAAGCGATTTAAAAACGTTCTTAGATTCACCTGTACCATGGTGTTTTTCTAAAGTACCTCCAAATAAAGCCAGGACAAATTCCGATGGTAATAGTAGAACCATAAATGTAGTGATAAAACCAGAGTATTCTGGAATTCGAATCCTAAAATATAGTACCAAAGCAATTACAATAAACGTATAAATTAAGAAGATTGTTAAACCTTTTGCAAATGCTTTTGTCAATGAATTAATGGGAAATGTATTTCGATATTCCTTGATTTGCCTTTCAAATGCAAAAAGAGCTGTTGAGGAAACTGTTGTGTAATTGCAAATAAGAAATACGCTTAAACCAATAAGCTGAATAACGCCTCCACCTTTCAATAAAAATGGATTGGCCAGACTAATTATTGGAACAAAGAACAATGGATATATAAAGGCAAATGCAAGTTTAGGTTCACGAAATACAAGCATCAATTCCTTCTTCATTAATGAAAGGAATACAGGTAATCTCTTTTCAGTTACTTTATATTTGTTCATTGGTTTTGAGGTATAACTATGGATAGAATGAATAGTTTTTTTATAAAGAAATCTTCCTACTGTATCAGTAATTAATGCTACGATAATGAAGTAAACCATATAAATAATTTTATCTTCATAGTCGCCAACAATAGCGTTAACAAAAGGACTCCACGGGAGAAATCTTGATAGCAATACTTCCTGAAAACCCGAGAACTTCTGCACTACTTCCTGTGGTTTCGCAAGATCTATTTGGGAGAAATCTAGGAACCTTAGTGTAAAAACAAAGGCAAATAATGTAAAAGCAGTCATTATTACAGAAATATATTTTAGTATTCTTCCCATGGCAATAAAAACTACTAAGAAAGAAACCAGTGTGGTTAACATTAAAATATTAATTATGTATAAAATCAGAAGAAAAAGTGCGTAAACAAAGTCTATTCCGGAAAAACCTAGTCCGCTCAAAGCACTCAAAAAAATTGGGACAAAAAGCAACAATGGCAAGCTTCCAGCAGCAAGAACTTCCAGCATTTGAGATCTAAAAATATTTAATGATTTTACAGGTGTGCTTAACATGAATTGAACTCTGTCAGAGAAAAATAAATTTGATACGGCAACTGGTAAATCACTTCCAAGCATTATAACAAATATTACAGATGATAAAAATGCTACTATTAAAGTATTTAGATCCACTCCAGTTAATTCTTGTAGCCTTGGCGCTAGTTCTGCCAATTCTTCGAAATTTGGAATGAAGTAATCCCTAATATAGAAAACAAACGGGAAAACTAGCAACCCCACTAACCCAGCAGCTGCCAGAATAACTACAATACTCTTTATTCCATGTCTTGTAAAGATGTTATAATTTTCCAGAATACGCCATTTAATTAATTTTGTGAGTTCGCCCATATTTCTATTTTATATGAAGGTGATAGGAATGTTATACATTATTGGTCTTACAATTGGAATAATTATCGTTGCACTAATAGTAAAAAGTTTTCAGGAAGAAGACTATAAGCATGACAGTTTAACTAGCGTAGATATAGATGAAAAAACACTTAAAGTTTCTTTTTCACCTCATGCAATTCATAGAATGGATGAAAGAAAAATTGATCCGGAAAGAGTTTTCAATCTTCTTGATTCAGAGAAGATTAAAACGAGTATAACACAAAGCAATAGAATCAAGGTCTTTGACGACGAATTAACTGCAGTTATAGCAATCCGTGATAGATACCTTGAAATAGTTACAGTGTTTTGGAACAACGATAATAAAATGGATTGTAGTTAATACTGAAGTGCCATATTTGTTTTTACCAGTATATTTAAATCCAAACTAAATCTTCTTTAGATCACTTTTCACATAATTCAGATATTGATTTACTCCCTTATAGAAATCTTCTTGATTAAGCTTTCCATTAGAAGTATATACGTTAAGTAATTTCTTGGGCAATTCTAATTCTTTAAAACTAAATCCATTGTCCATTTTAAATTTATATTTTAAACCATGAATTCTATGTGAAAGTTCATTAAATTTATTTTCAGTCCAGCCACTTATTCCAGCTGTTTCAAGAGCATCAAGAATCACTTCTTTTGAATAAATTTTTCTTGCAAAAAGGCATCCAACAAGAGAATTAAAAATCATTCTCCATAGTGCCTCATTGTATAGTGATTCAACCTGTTGTTTTCTACCTGTTGGTTCTTTTAGAATCGCTTGATCAATAGAGTAACCAGCACTATCCAGATGAGAATGCCTTACACCAGTAGCAAAACCAAGAAATGCGTTCATTCCCGTTATGTATCCAGGAGCCTCATTTTTTCCGAAAACTATTGAACTTTCGGTGTTTCCATAGATCTTGGAACAATAATAAGCTCCTTTTTCAAGATCTCCGAAAAATTTATTTTTACCTTTTGCAATATTTTCCAGAACTTTTAAGTAATTCTCACCATCACCATAATTAATTATTTGTCCGTTGGTATCGTTGTTACTTATTATTCCCTTTTGAAAAGTATCAGTAGCCCAGGAGAGAGTCAATCCTATACTGATAGCATCCCATCCCTGTTTTTCGATGAAATGTAGAAGTTTTAAAATTGTTTTCGTTGAATCTATAGAAAGATTTGAACCCAAAGCATATATTAATTCATAATCATAAGAAACTTTTGAAGTTTTATACATATGATGTTCTTCGTTAAAGGGTTCTCTGTACGTAGCCATGTGAATGCACCCTATTTGACAACCAGCGCATGCGATTTGCTGAGCAAGATTTTCACTTGCGAATTCTTCACCTGAAATACTTTCTGAACCTTCGAAAAAGCCCTGAGAAAAATTTCTTGTTGGCAATCCATTGATTTTGTTTAAGGGAATAACATTCATTGGAGTTCCTAGATCGTGATACTTAGCCATTGCGTCTGATTCAACGACTTTTTTATATAAATCAGTGTATAGCTTATTGTATTTTCCTTTGTTTTCAATAGACCAGTATTTATTACCAGAAATGACAATAGCTTTAAGATTCTTTGATCCCATTACACCTCCAAGACCTAATCTCCCGAAATGTCTTGAAGAATCAACTGTAGCACAGGCTATTGGGGACTTTCTTTCTCCTGCAGGTCCAATTCTTATAACTGAACGCTTACCAATAGAATCAATCCGATCTCTAATGACTCTATGTGTTGCGAGGGCAGACATTCCTTTCAATGAATAGGCTTGATGAAATTTTACTGATTCGTTTTCAATTTCTAGAAATGTTGGTTTTTCACATTTGCCTGTTATTTTAATAACATGGTAACCAGCCTCATACATGGCAAGTGCCAGTCTTCCACCAGCATGAGATTCTCCTAAATTGTTTGTGAGTGGTGATTTGAACAAGCATACTGTTTTTGTCATAACAGGATAAAGATTGTTTAGCGGACCTATTGCGAAAATTATGGGAGCCTCAGTAGAATAAGGTGTTACATCATTACTGCATGATTCAGTGAGCATTTTTGTGGCTACACCGGTACCACCAAGCCAGTTTTTGAAATATCCAGTAATGTCTTTTTTTGAATATTCCTTATTAGATAAATTTATATCAAGCATATAGAACTTTCGCATATTTATACCTCCACCAGTGCCAGGACATCATTTGGGCAATAATCTGCACAAATACCACAATGTCTACATACTAATGGAACCTTATTTTCTGTATCCCATTGTAGGGCTCCAGGGATACATGCTTTTATACATTCACCACAATTTATGCACTTTGTAGAATCAAATTTAACACCACCACCATCTCTTGGTTTCAGCGCGTCTGTGGGACAGACAGAGGCGCAATCAGGCTCTGTACAGCCATAACATATCCTGACTGAGAAAGCGCCTTCAACACCTGGATAATTCTTGACCCGTAAAGCTGCTTTTTCCACGGTCAGTGCATTCTCCCAGGCTCTAGAACATGCAAACATACAGCTGTAGCAACCAATGCATTGTTCTCTATTAATTACTCTCATTAGTTTTGCCATTATTTTCCCTCCATAGATTTGATGTTTACAATAATTTATTAAGTAGTTTTTATTTAAGATGATAATATTCTACAATATAAGGGTAATATTATTCTCATATAAGCAGGTGTCTGCTGTGATAAAAAAAGCATTGTTCTTAGCTTTGTTTATTTTGATTTTTGTTTCAGTGTTTTCACTGAACTACTTCAATGAAACCATGCTAATTATTAACCCGGTGTCAAAGGATTGCGAAAATCTAAGTTTTGAGTATTTTGGTACAAGAAGCATGAGTTTGCAAATAAAGGATATGTCAAAACTTGGAACAGACAGATTTGTTTTTTTAATCAAAGGCTGGATATTTAAACCCAACATCAATGAAGATATTAATAAAGAGGCTGTACTCGAGATAGAGTTTTCAGATGCTTATATTACAAAAAGTATTTCGATCACAGAAACAAATCTGTATTATAATATTGAACCGCATATAGTAATTTCATCAAAAAACATTGAAAGAATCAAACTTTTTAATATTGAGATTCACGGCTCAGAATTCCTGCCAATAAAACAACTATTTGATGTAATTTCCATAAAAAATGCTGCTACAAGAATCGCTGGCATAAATGCTCTCAATGTGGTTGATAGCAAAGCTGAAATTACTGAAGAAGTATCTGCGAATGATAATTTATTTTTTCTGATTTCTGCTGGAGAAAAACCGACAGGTGGATATTCTTTGAAGGTTAATGAAGTTTATAAGAAAGGTAGAGAGTTCATAGTGAAAGCAGAGCTGGATGCACCTTCAGAAAGTGACTTTGTTACCCAGGCTTTTACCTATCCACAAAAGACAATAAAACTTGGCAAATACAACACCGGTCAATACGAAGCAACGCTGGAATTAACGGTTAGTAAAGATGTCGAAAAAACAGTAAAATTTTACACAGTTACTTTTCTCGTAAAGGATGTCATTAATTGAAGTTTGAGATACAGTCTATTGGTGTAATTCATTCACCTTTCATTAACAAAAAAGATGCGCCACCTCAAGTAAGTTATTCATCAAATACGATAGCAACTGTGGAAATATATCCTGTTTATGTTGATGGTATTAATGGCCTTGAAAGATTTGAATACATTATAATTATTTCCTACTTACATAAATCCCAGGGCTACTCTTTAATGACCATACCAAGGACGGATAACAAATTGAGAGGAGTATTTTCAACTAGATCTCCTCATAGACCAAACCCAATAGCACTTTCAATAACAAAATTACTTGAAATAAAAAATAATATACTTCATATTCAGGGAATTGATCTGATAAACGGGACCCCAGTGCTTGATATCAAACCTTATATAAAAGAAATTTAATGTATCTAAAACAAGGAGGGTATTATGTCTAAAATTGTTCTTTTTGTAGTAGGAGTTATTTCACTATTGATGGGAACCATAACTCCTTATATGGAAGAATTTGAAGAGCCCAGCTGGTCAATATCGCTTAAGTTTATTATAGGGATAATTGCAATTATAGTATCTGTACTCGAAATAAGAAGAAATAAAAAAACGTGACACATGTTACAGCATAACTCCTGAAATTCATCTAGTATTGGGAAAGCAGACTTTTTCAGGAGGAAAAATGAAAAAACAAAACAAAGATAAAATCAGAATTATCACTGAGATTTTAGCCATGATACTGTTTGTTTTCCTTTTAGTACAGGGAAAGATTCAGATCTGGTTACTACTTTTTGGCGGATTTATATTCATTTCCTTATTTTTCGGGAGAATTTACTGTGGGTGGATATGCCCTATAGAAACTGTCTTAAGACCAATATTATGGATTAAAAGAAAATTAAGAATCAAGAGACTTAAAACACATAATGCTCTTAGAAACGAATGGTTGCGTTGGGTGGTTTTAATTGGTGTTGTTTCAACAATGCTTTTTTTGAGGACAGCGGGTGTTCAGATAAACTTTATCTTATTTATTTTGGGAGCTGCTGTGCTGCTTACACTATTCTTTGAAGAAAATTTTTGGCATAGATTTCTTTGCCCTTACGGTACCATTTTAAGTCTAACTTCAAAAATCTCCAGATTTAAGTTGAATATAGATAAGTCAAAATGCATTTCCTGTGGTAACTGTTCAAGGGTTTGTCCTTCTTATGCAGTTCTGAAAGAAACTGACGGGGATAAATGTACCATTGAAAAGAATGAATGCCTAACATGCTTCAAATGTCAAAATATTTGTCCGGTGGATGCCATAGATTATTCAAATAAAAAGATCAAATGATAATTTATTTTTGTTCAAAATTTAAGCTATAAAGCAAACCCACATCTTTTAAGCGATGCGGTTTTGCTAATGTTTAATTGTCTATTTGCGTTCATATGTGCCCACTAATTCTGCTTGATCAATGATGTGGTCTTTTATTGCTTTGAGAAACTTCCTTTTACTTGAACCTGGTTTTAAATCTAGTTTAGTATCAAGAACGTATACCTTAAAATGATAGTGATGAACTCCGTGGCCTTTCGGCGGACAGGGTCCCATATAGCCAAAACCTTTTCCATCGTTTTTTCCCTGTACGATATTGATTGGATATGTGACCTCTTTTGATGTTGGTATACCTTCGGGTATGGTTTTTGTTGGCTCTATGTTCCATGCTACCCAGTGCACAAATGTTTTCATTGGTGCATCAGGATCATCAAGAATTATTGCTAGAGAAGAGACTTTTTCATTGATTCCCTTGATTTTTAATAATGGGCTTACATTTTCTCCTTCACAGGTGAATTTTGTAGGAATAACTTCACCTTCACCAAAGACGCTTTTGATAATTAATGCCATAAAATCACCCCTTTTTAATGGCATCGATTATTTGTTAATATATGATTATTTAATATCAGGACAGATTTTTGGGAGGTATCGAATTTTGTTTTTTGTGGTGGAAGTGAGCATTTTCCAGAAAAACGGGAAACCTCTATTAAAAAGCTTTTTCGGATCGGTGTAAATATAATAATAAGCTCTCATAAAAAGCCTTCTAAGCTGTGATGAAGTGAAATTTGGATGTTTGAATACAAGATGAGTTCCATCATAGTATTCATAGCTTTTCTTAAAAAGCTTATCCTTTAATTTTGTAAAAAGTCTTGTACCTGGGTATGGAGTAAGAACTGAAAACTGGACAATCTCCGCACCAAGTTTTCTTGAAAACTTCATGTTTTTTACAACATTGTCTTTGGTATCTTTAAGGCCACCCATTATGAAGCTGGCAAAAGTGTCGATGTTGAATTTTTTAAGTTTTTCTACGACTGAAAGGGCTATTGAACCGCTCAATTTCTTATTGAATTCTTCTAAAATTTCGTCATTTATATTTTCAAAACCAATAAAAAGCATTTTACAACCTGCTGCTGATAGAGCTTCAAGCATTTCTTCATTATCAATTACTTCATCTGCCCGTGAGAAAGCCCACCAGCTAATTTTTAGATCGTTTTTTATTATTTTTTCAGAGATGTCAATAACCCTTTTAGGGTCAAGTGTAAAATTATCATCAAAGAAAATTATGGATTTATAACCATACTTATTAACAAGCAACTTTATTTCTTCCAGTACACTTTCATTGCTTCGCTTTCTCCATTTCATGCCCATAAATTGTGATGCTGAGCAAAATTCACAGTTAAACGGGCAACCACGAGAAGTAATGATACTTGTAGCAGGATTTTTATCAAAACGCGATTTGTAATTGTTTAATGGAAGGCCGTCTCTGTCTGGAAAGGGGAGATTATCAAGGCCCTTAATGAAATCCTGTTTCTTTGATATTATTGACCCGTCTTTAGAATAAGCCAATCCGTCTAACTCAGGATATCTGTTTCCTTTTTCAAGTTCACTTGCAAGTTGACATGTAGGTATCTCACCTTCTCCAAAAACTACATAATCTGCAATATTGTCACGAAGGATACGCTTGTAATCCGCAGCTGCATGGGGACCTCCAAGTACCAATGGAACATTGCATTTCTTTACATATCTTGATATATCAACAACAAGAGGGAATCTTACGGTGTCAGTTGAAATACCAACAAGACCAAATTGGCTGTAATCAAAATCTTTGTAATCAAATCTTTCAGCATTCATATCTATCATTTTTACGTTGTGACCGTGCTTCTTTAAATAAGAACTTATATAAGCCATACCAAGAGGTGGATAAAAAGCACCAAGTTTATAGTAATACCCAGTATTTTGTGGGTTAATTAATAGTACATTCATTACTGCGCCCCCCCTCAATACTTCATTGAAGTTTGTTTACTTGTTATTCTGATTTTTTCTTTCTTTAAAGGTTACCTCTAGAAGATTTAATTCTTCATCTGTTAAGATTATTTCTTCATTATCCGGAACTGTTTTTCTAATTTTCTTTCCTTTCATAATAGTTCCTCCTTTGTCATATACATTATAACATAATTAGGAGGAATTATCTTTAAATAGAAAGTAATCATATGTATTCGAAGAATTAGTGCGTTAAACATTCAAGGTCCTGGTTAGTAAGATATAACTATCTTAAGAAGCTAAAAATCACTTCTTTTTTTCTTTAGATTCTAGCGTTTCCGTTGATTCAGAAGTTTCTTGCTCCTTTGGTGATGATGGATTTTTAGATTCTGAGAGATCTTTACCCTCATAGTAAAGGTAGG
>JAYEJL010000180.1:0-7684 GCA_034660555.1 Thermotogota bacterium | reverse complement strand
TCAATGTAAAAGAGGGAGGGATCTGGTTCATATAGGTGACCTTGCTTATCTACTATTCTCCAATGATCATGTTTTGGAAAATACTTTAATTTTCCTTTTTTCATGTTTAAAGACCCACCTCCTCGAGGTTTCACATGGAAAATAAAGAGACAGAAATTACGATTAGATTGTTGGAAAAGGAGTACAGGATTTATGAAGAACTTAAACAATTATTCTGGCATCCTACCTGTGATCTTGATGATCTTCTCAAAGAAAAGTTGCTTGAATATATTGATCATTTAAGCAGAGAAGTTTGCTTTCATAGAACAACCATTTATGATTATGCCTTAATAAACAATAATCAAGAAAAAATCCAAAATATAGAATTTATAAAGAATATGAAAAGCGAAAGTTTTTTCTGCAAAATTAAATTCTTAAACAGAAAAAACATCTTATGTAAAATACCAGAAAATTTGGGAGAAAACCTGGTTGATGGTCTTCGTTCATTAGAAGAATATTACGAAGAAGAAGCTTCAAAAGAAGAATATGACCCAATTTGGGTACAGGATGAACATGAAAACTGGGTTGAATACGACGATATGGCTGAATTTATGAGATCAGAAGAATACCGCATTGATATTGAGAAGGAAATTGATGAAGCTGTTGAAGAAATAAGAGACTTCGTGGTTGAAAATACTGAAATAGAAGGGTTAATTGAAGGAAAAGGACTTTCGAAAATAAAGGAAAATGATGAAAACGCTGATGATAGTGATGTATAACATTCTTTTAAATTCAGTTTTAGGTAAAGCAAAAAAAGCGAAGCAAATGCAAAAAGAAATTCACACGCTCCACCATTGCCATGGTCCCCTTCGCTCAAGCGAGGATTTAAAAACTCTCAGTTCTCGGATACCGATTAATTAATCTCGATCGTTTAAAAGCGTAAAGTAATATTGGATTACCTTGCGTTCAGTTTCTTCTTTGGTAGTACATTTGAATGATTATTTCTATCTTAGATTTTAAAGTCAAAAGACTTTAATTAATAATTTTAAAGCTCTTTAGGTTTAACTATCTGATTTCTTTTCTTGCGTCAAAAACTCAGTTCATTATAGTAGGCCAGTATTTCATTAATAGTTTTAAGATAAACAAAATTACTTCCATCAAATATTGCTGTCTGTGAGATCAGTAATATCTTCTCTTTGTGGATTTTTTATAACTTAAAGAAGGGAGTAGTGTTATGTTGTTGTGGTTACTTTTTGGTATAACTGTTGTTATGTGGTTCTACTGCGCTTTTTTACTAATTGATGCAACAAAGAAATACAGAAACAGAAATATCCCTTTTCTTAAGGCTTTTATATTAGCTCCAGCAAGCTTGCTTGCAACTTGTATATTTTGTGGGATTAAGATCTATAAGGCTTATATAAACAAGCTTCCAATTGATAGAAAAGTTCAGTCTATAAAGGTATTTATTGAATCACTAACTCATGTGATTATTTTCTATGCTCCTCTTCTTCTAATTCTTCTTTTAACCTATTGACTATGTGTAAAGTAAAAAAATTAAGGACTTCAAAACTCTTGTAGGGAGGGATTTTTATTGTTTATTTTTGAGGTTGAAGGCAAGATGGACAGACTTTTTGTTGAGACGATATCAAATGAGTTTTATCAGAACTGCACAAAAAAAGAAATGGGATTTCAAAAAGGCGACGGAGTCAAGTTTGGCTATTCGGAAAATACATGTGTGGCAAGAGTTTATTTAAAAGTGGATTCCGGAGATGATACACAGGAGCTTTATGACCAGGCAACAAACATAATGGAAGAACTCATACAAATCTTCTCCCAGTATTCTTCAAGTGTTACTTCAAGAATTCTAAAGGACGAAAGTTGTTTTGTAACTATTAACTAATTAGCGAAACGGTTCTATTTAAAGGAAATAAAGGCTTTTCTTATTGTTCCCTATGATCTGATAAAAGCTATTAGGCAAGCTAAAAAGGCAATGCGTTTTGCTGAAGAGAAGCATTTGCCTGAACATGTTAGATCAGGAACCAAAGGCGCTTTTGTTATGAGCATCATATACACACTGGCATTTTATTTACCGATTCTGTTATTAGTCATATTGAATGTATTTAAATAAAACATCTGTTTTTGTATCAAGAATTTTGTTTCAAGGTACAATTGAAAATAGAACACGAATTGGAGGGATCTGTTTTGAAAATACTGCATACGTCCGACTGGCATCTGGGAAGAAGGCCGGTTGGGGGAATAGGCGAATACTCAGAGATTCGCTATGAGGATTATTTTAATGCTGCGGAATATATTGTGGATAAAGGTATTGAAGAGTCCGTTGATGTTTTCATAATCGCCGGTGATCTTTTTGATAGAAGTTCCATTCAACCGGATATTTTGTATAGAACGGAAAAATTACTTCAAAAACTCAAGGAACAAAACATAGAGATTCTGGTTATTGAAGGAAATCACGATCGAAGCTACAGAAGGCAGGAATCGTGGATTTCTTACCTGGAAAGAAGGGAATTGGTTTCAGTTCCTGAAATGACCAGGGAAAATGGTGAATACTACTTTGAACCCATTGTTATAGATGGTGTAAAGTTCTTTGGTGTTCCCTATCAGGGTTTAATGATAAACGACGCGCTTTCAGCTCTTGCTACAAAGCTAGATGAACAAGAAGACAACATAGTCATCGTTCACACAGGAATTGTCAGCTGGGAACAATTACCAGGATGTACCATAGAGGAAACAATAGACATTTTTAAGAATAAAGTCATGTACATTGCAGGAGGTCATCTTCATCATTTTCAGGAATATCCAGATTCTAATAATGGCTATTTTGTTGTTCCAGGTTCTCCCGAATACTGGGATCTGGGTGAAAAAGACGAAAAGGGATACGTTGTTTTTGATACAGAAAGCAGAAGCTACAAATTTTATCCCTCCAAAAAGAGAAAGCTCAGCAACTATTCTATAAAAGACAGTGAGCTTGAGGATTTTCTTGAAAGTGTTGAGGTTCAGGACAAGGAGATTATAAGGCTGGAGATAATAAACAATTCCACCCAGATTGTGAAAACAGACGAAGTAGAAGACTCATTGACAAACAAGGGAGCATTAAAAATAATAACCATTGTCAAATACGCTGGTGAATACGGAAACGTAAATCTGGACGCCAGGAACACCTCAGATATTGAAAAGAAGGTTATCGAGGAAAAGTGGAACAACATCTTTTCTGCGAATTCAGAGAAAACGGTCAGTTATCTCAATCGACTTAAAAGTCAGTTAAACGAGGATTCACAGGAAGACATCATCTTTGATCACTTCGACAGGTTTCTTGATCATTTTGTTGAAGAAGGTGAAACAAATGAGAGTGAATAAAATAACGCTTAAGAACTTCAGAAATCATGCTGATAGAACCTTTGATTTCAGTTCAGGAATAAACCTCCTTATTGGGAGAAACGGTTCGGGCAAGAGCTCCATCTTTGAAGCGCTGGGAATTGCCCTTTTTGATATCGAGCCCCGTGATGGCAACCTAAAAAATGCCGTTAGCACAGATGAAAACACTGCTACTATCATTGTGAAGTTTACAGCCAATGATGAGATGGGTTATGTTGTGGAAAGAAAGATAGGATCCCAGAGCAGGTATATACTCAAAACCATAGATGGAGATATCGTTTCTGAAGGTGGCGAGAAAACAAAAGCTAGAATAGGTGAGCTCGTTGGCATTACTAATAAGAATGTCAAGGAGATATTTAAGAATGTTGTAAGCGCTTACCAGAATGATCTCATTAATATTTTCAACCTCACACCTGCTTACAGAAGAAACCTGTTCAACAAGATATTCGACACCGAGATTTATGAAAACATCTTTAAGTCCTTTTTGAATATTGAAAAAAGGTATGAAAGCAACATTAATACCAACGAAGAGCAGATAAGTTTTTTTGAAGAGCAGCTGAAGGAATACGAAGGGCTGGAAGATGAGAAAAAGATACTGGCTGAAAGAATAGATAAGCTAACAACTGAAATCAATAAAAAGAATGAAACGCAGGAAAAACTTAATAAAGAAAAAGAAAAATTACAGAAAGAAAAAGACTGGCTCAGCAAGCAGCTGCAAAACCTTGAGCATGAGAAAAGAAACCTGAACATGCAGGAACAATATATTGAAGAAACTCTCAAACAGGTCGAAGAGGCCAGAAAAGCGATAGAAATTACGAAGAAAGCGGAAGCAGGATATAAAAAATTCAGCAAGTTGGATAAGAAGATTAAACAGCTAAGAGAGAATGAAAAGGAATTGAGGAAGAAAATGAATAAGAAACATGATCTTGAAAAGAATCTGGAAAACCTTAGAAATGACATAAGAATAGCAGAAGGAGATATTAAGAATAAAGAAGAGCAGATCACTGAAAAGAAGAAAAAATTGGATGAAAACAACGAACTCACTGAAAAACAAAAGAAAGAAATCAGAAAGTGTGTGGATGAACAGAAAAAGATAGATGAACAGCTGGAGAAAATCAGACAGGAGAAGTTAGCATTTGAGAATGACTATGAAGACCTCATCGAATTGAATAACAAATTAAAAAGTATAAACGAAAGGATTTCAAAAGAAGAGGATTGCAAGAAAAAACTGGAAGATGCCAGGAAAGAAGCAGAAAAATTCACCAATCAACTGCAAAAGATAAATGAAAGAATCGAAGAGAAAAAAGTGCTGGAGAAGAAACAAACCGAGCTTTCGCTTCAACTGGATCAGAAAAAGAAATACAGGGACCAGCTAGGCGACGGGTGGTGTCCCATACTCGATGAAAAATGTATAAACATCGAAAGAAAAGGTGGAAGCTCACAGTATTTTGATAACGTAATTGAAGAGTTGAACCAAAAACTGGAAGCAATTTCAGGAAAAATAAAGGAGCTTGACGACATTGAACAAGAAAAGGAAAAGATAGAAAAGGAAATACAGAACAAACAATATGCGATTCGGAGTTCAAAGGAAAAGCTTGAAGAAATTAAAGTTGAAAAGGAGTCCAAAGAAAAATTACTGAAAAACATTGGAATAATCAATTATAAATACAGCAGCAAAGAATTGAAGACGATTAATAAAGAATTAGAAACTAAACTGAATAATCAGGTCGGTTTAAGTTCCAGTGTCAAAAGCAAAATGGAAAACATATCCAAAAGAAAGGATGAGGTTGAAGAAGAAAACAGGGAATTAGAAAAGTTCATAGAACAACTCAGTCAGCTTATTGAGAAGAAATGGGATGAAATTGAAGAAAAAAGGGATTATGTTGAAAAAGACAAAAAGCAGCTTGAAAACCTGAAAGAAATACCTGATAAGTTGAAAGAAATTGAGAAAACCATTAAGACTGAAGAAACTGAATTGGATAAGTTTAGGAAAGATTATAAGAATTACATTCAAAATATAGATCAGGCAAAGAAACTCGAAAAGAATGAAGAAGCACTAGAAAAGGCTAAAAAACGAGCCTTAGAAATTAAAGATAGAATTGAGAAAACAAAAAAATCCGTAAGCAGTCATCAGAGCGTTGATGTACTTGAAGAGAAACTTAAAGAACTTGGAGAAAAACTCAATCAGATAAACAAAGATATCATCAATTTAAATGCTGAAAAGGGAAAAGCTGGTTCTGAATTGTCTGGAATCAAAAAACAAATTGACAGAAAGAAAAAGATGGAAGAAAAAAAGAAACAAGCTGAGAATAAAAACAGGGTATTAAACAGAAAGCTTAATCTTACAAAGGTCTTCAGAGAAAAAGTTAAGTCCATGGGAAAATATGTCAGCCAGGAATTTACCAGAGTTATATCACAAAAGGCAACTGAAAACTATCGAAGGATTTCCGGTAGAAGTGAAGAAATCAAATGGGATTCAGAGCAGGATTACCTGGTTACACTAAAGAACGAAGATGGTGTTCGTAGAGAATTCTCTGTTTTATCTGGTGGCGAACAGGTGAGTGTTGCCATTTCAATAAGAACCGCTCTGGCCAATTTACTTTCCAAAGTGAATATCTACATCCTTGACGAACCCACTGTAAATCTCGATGACGAGCGAAGAAACATGCTCGCTGAGAACCTTAAGTACATGTTTGATAAAATCGAACAGGCCTTCATCGTCACCCATGATGGCACCTTCCAGGAAATGGCAGAGAATGTAATTGATCTTAATAATATGATTTCTCAGTCTAATTAGCAGTTATTTATTTCACTGTTCAAGTGATTCACTACTGAACGATTATTATTAGTGCCAATATGACAATATCGTCCGTTTTATATAGTATTACTATATAAATCGCTGAATATTGTCAACTGCTAGGCAATTTAAAAAGGAGACTATTTTGATTTGTTAACTGTCTCTCAGTTTATTCTGTTATAGTCTTTATGAACTCTATGTTTTATAAGGAGGGACTTCAGTTGATTGGATGGATTGTTATCTTAGTTTTAGCGTTCGTTCTTTTCATTATGATTTTGATTGCCATCAGACAGAGGGGTTTTATCAATAGACTAAAAAAACAGAAGTCTGAACTTGAGATAGAAAAGGCAAATCTTGAAGGAAAGATAGAAAATCTTGATTGGTTAAGCAAGGCAAAGGATGATCTTGAGAAGATTTTTAAATCTGTTGCTAGTGATGTTACACAAAACAACACAGAAAACTTCTTCAAAACAGCTAACAACAAACTAGGTGATGTTCTTGACCCGATGAAAAAAGAACTGAAGAATCTTCAAACATACATCAATGAAGTTGAAAACAAAAGAGAAAAAGCTTATGGAGGCCTTGAAAAGCATCTGGAAGAGCTTTCAAAAACGAGTAACCAACTTCAAACGGGTATTACCAAGCTTTCTTCTTCTTTGAGAAACACATCTTCTAGAGGGCGCTGGGGAGAATATCAGCTGAGAAGAATCGTTGAACTTGCCGGAATGACAAAACATATAGATTTCGAAGAGCAGATTGGCAGCGAATATGGAAGACCCGATATGATAATCAAGTTACCAAAAGGCGGAGATATTCCTGTTGATGCAAAAACACCCATGAATGCTTATCTTGAAGCTGTTGAATCTGAAGATGAAAATCAGAGAGAGGAAAAACTAAAGCAGCATGTAAAGAACATAAAAAAGATTATAAATGATCTTAGCAAGAAGTCTTACTGGGAACAGTTTAAGAACACACCGGATTTCGTGATTATGTTTATTCCCATTGAAGCAGCTGTAAGTGCAGCCTTTGAAAGGGATTCACAACTTTTGGAAGAAGCAATTAACAAAAAGGTACTGATTACAACACCTGTAACGCTACTGGCGTTATTAAAGTCAGTTGCATTTGGCTGGCAGCAGCTGAAACTCGCAGAAAACGCCAAAAAAATCGCTGATGAAGGAAAAGAACTGTATGGAAGAGTGAGTACATTTCTTAATCACATCGAAGATATTGGTGGAAGAATAAGGACGCTTGTAGAAACATACAATAGAGCTGTAGGTTCTTTGGAATCAAGACTATTACCCGGGGCAAGGAAATTTAAGGAAATGGTTGAAAGTGAAGAAGGAGAGCTGGAAGTAGAATCTATAGATCTTCAGGTTAGAGATGTAAATGCGCAGGAACTTGGAGAAGAGCAGGAAATGAGAACCGAGAAGGACCGAGGTGACGAGAATCCGAGAGAAAATCATGAAAGCCAAAACACGTGAACCGTGAACCGTTTTCCGTGAACCGATTGGAGCG
>JAYEJL010000179.1:0-1510 GCA_034660555.1 Thermotogota bacterium | reverse complement strand
TCTCCATTGTTCGTACGTTTCGCTTTCTTTGAACAACAGTATTCCGTTGTTTGAAAAGATCAAACTGACAACTACTAGAATCAGTAAAACAGAAAATAGTTTTTTATACACAGCAGCACTTCCTAAAAACTAAATGTTTTCCCCAATCCAAGGCTAAAGAAATATTTTACTTCATCATGGTTGGAAAGAGAAAAATTCCCCATAACTAAAATATCGTTATTAAGTACATATTCTAAGCTGGCAGAAATTACATATACAGTATGAATTGGTTTAACCAATTTATACCAATGATACTCAAAAGGAGGATCATAATCATCTGTAATCCCATAATTTCCCTTTCGAAGTAATTCAAAAAGCACGTTCCCTTTTAATCTTTCATTTTCATAACGTATTTCAAAAAGATTAAGTTCAGCATCAGGCCCATATTTAAATCCATAAAATGTGTTTATAGTAGTCCATGAAGAAAGCCACATTACATTCATGCGAATAGGGTTGACAAATTTTCCAATTTCACTATCTCTGTTATACAAATATGGTGTTGTCCTGTAATATTCATAACGTAAATACAGCCCCCCGTTCTTATTCTGTCTATCAAATAAGGTATAATCGCCATCCTTTAGTCCTACCTTTTTAAAAGCTTCTCCATCAATTATTTTCCTTTCAATACCGGCAAACCAGCCTATCGCTATAGGATTGGAATAATTTGATTCACTGGATAATCTAATATCATCAAAAATAGTTTCACCATATAATCTCCAGTCATCATTGAACCAGTCCAGATAAAGAATAGCAATAACATTTGAATGTGATTGGTAGGTGTGATGAAATATTATAAATGGACCCAGATCCTGAAGGTCTGGATAAACACCGTAAATAAGGTTCTCTTCAGAAATGGACAATCTGAAATTGCCTATATCGAACCACAGTCCATGGTTAAGCAATGTTTTTGGCGCATCATAAACTGATCTATCAGATGATATCCCTATAAACCTGTAACCAACCGTTCCTAGAGTAAATGAAGCATTATAATCAAACCATAAGTGATCGTAGTAAGGAGGTGAATCAGCAAGAGCAAGATCATAATAACCGGGTCCATATTTTAATTTTCTTCTTCCAAAAGAAACCGTTAATTTATCTGTATCATATTCAACAAAACCCAGTCTCGGGAAATTAGCATCAAAAAAAGGAGAAAAGCTGTCAACTGAAATTGGTAGATTACACCAGTCTCTACCCATCAAAAAAGCAGAAAAATCCTGTTTCGCTTCAAAGCGAATGATGCCTTTTAGATTTCCTTCAACTATTTTTATTCCTGCTCTCGCTAACGGTGGCGTTTCACTATATCTAAGCAGATCATCCATGTTTGGCTTATAGAATTTGTCTCTATTTGGATAGTTATTTATTGACAAAACAGGAGAAAGACTTATTTGTAGGTTTATCTCTGCTAAGACCGATATAGAAATTACTAACAAAAAAATAACAAGCACTTTCTTCATAATATTCAACTCCCGGT
>JAYEJL010000178.1:0-34329 GCA_034660555.1 Thermotogota bacterium | reverse complement strand
AAGAAACACAATATAATACATCAATTATAATGACTTCAACATCATGGAACAGTGTGATTACAACTATAAGAAGTCGCACCATGATATTTGAAGTGCCTTATCCTTTATACTTGCTAGAAGAATTAAAAAAGCAATACAGAAATAATGTGAAACATATATACGCCGCTTGCAATGAAGATTATTCATTACTTAAGTATTCACTCGAAAACGATCTATCAAGCGAGATAGAGTCACTGCAGGAAATTGAAAATCTTCGCTGGAGTTATTTGTTGGATGAGTTGGTCAATACGAATGAATATGAACCATTATCAAAACTTAAAAAAAGAAAAATTATTGCCTTTATAATTAGAACTGTTGCAGACAATATTGAGCCAACTTTTTTTGAAAAATATAATGAACTAAAGGGTAAAATAACCAGTTCTGAAAATCCATTCTATTTGTATGGCATTTTCTCAAAGGTTATAAAAAGTATGTTACGCGATGCTTTGATAATAAACAACAGTAAGCAATGGCACAGAGTTTTTAATCTCGATCTCATCGAATGGTTTATCTCTAGAGATACAAAACAAATAAGGCCTGAAGATTTTAATTGGTGCGATAAGATAAGTCGGTTAAAGGTAAGATCATTGAATAGTGATCTGGTACTTTTCAAGATTTTGTACATTGCACATAGTAATCTGATTTCAAAAAATAAATCGTTTAAGGAGGGAAATTATGCCTGAAATATATGGTAACGTTTGTTATATAGAATTTCGTCCAGGGGGAGAACTACATAAGTATTCCACTGGAGAATTTCCCATCGACAGAGGGGATTATGTACTTGCCTACAATGAATTCGGCCTCGATGTAGGCAAGGTTCAGAAAGGACCTGAGAAACAACGCATTGATAACATAGATATTCAGCCCATAGTCCGAAAAATGACACAGGAAGACTGGAAAAACCACGAAAAAAATATCGAAGATTCAAAAGAAGCTTTCAAAACCTGCGAAGAAAGAATTAAGGAACATAATTTACCCATGCGCCTGCTGGAAGCAAGATACATGTTTGATCGTTCACGTATCGTTTTTTACTTTGGAGCAGACAGCAGAGTGGATTTCCGTGATCTGGTTAAGGATCTTGCACGTATCTTCAAAACACGAATAGAGCTTCGTCAGGTTGGTATACGTGACGAAGTCAAGATGAAAGGCAATCTTGGTTTATGCGGCCAGGTGGCTTGTTGTACACGATTTCTAAGAGGATTTCAAAGTATAACACTTAAACACGCTAAAAAACAGCAGCTACTGATTAACCCAGCAAAGATTTCAGGAAGATGTGGTAGGTTGCTATGCTGTCTGGCTTATGAACAGGATTTATATAACGAGGAGCTTGAAAATATTCCTGATGAAGGATCAGTAATCGAATACAATGGGAAAACATGTAAGGTGCTTACAGTTAATATTTTTCTGAAAATGATAAACCTGGTCACGGATGAAGGTCAAACCTTAAAACTGCCCTTTGAAGAATTCAGGAAAAATCAAAACAAGAGCTGGGAAAAAGAAAACGATGAAGAACAGTATTGATGAGGAGGTATAACGATGAGAAAGTATTCACTCGAAGAGTTAAAGCGACTTGGTAATACATGTAGAAGTGATATTTTAAAAATGACAACAGTGGCTTCTTCAGGACATCCTGGGGGTTCAATGTCATCGGTAGATATTTATCTTTCGATTTACAATCATGCAAATATTTCTCCTGAGAACCCCTTTAATCCAGAAAGAGATAGAATCGTAGTGAGTCACGGGCATACATCACCTGGAGTTTACTCTGTTCTTGGAAGATTGGGCTTTTTTGATATTGAAGAAGCTATAACGGGTTTCAGACATCCGGGAACCATATTTGAAGGACATATAACGAGAGGAATACCAGGAATAGAATGGAGCACCGGTAATCTTGGGCAGGGACTTTCCGCTGGTGCAGGAATGGCTCTGGCTGCCAAGCTAAAAAAATCAGATTATAACGTATTTGTGGCAATGGGAGATGCTGAACAGGCTAAAGGACAGGTCGCTGAAGCCAGGAGAACTGCAATAAAGTACAGACTCAATAATATTGTTGCAATTGTTGATTATAATGATGCTCAGATAACAGGTAAAGCCAGTGATGTAATGAAGGTCAATATAAAGGAAACCTATGAAGCAGATGGATGGAAAACTATTGAAATTGATGGACACAACTACGAAGAGCTTGATAATGCTATAGAAGAAGCCATAAACTATAAAGAGGGTCCCATAGCCATATTAGCAAAAACCGTTATGGGAAAAGGTGTATCTTTCATGGAAAACGACGTTACTTACCATGGAAAATCTCTTGATGAAGAACAATGCAAAAAAGCTCTGAAGGAACTGAATGAAGAAAATGATATTGAAAAATATAAGAAAAAACGAAAAGAACTACCTGATATCCATGAAGACGTAGATATACCAAAAGATACCTACGAAGTAGAAACAGGCAAACCTACAATATATAAACCTGATGAGAAACTTGACAATCGAACCGCATTTGGTAAAGCTGTTGCTGATTTAGGTAGATTGAACAAAAATAAAATGGCTGTTATCGACTGTGATTTGAAGCCTTCAACAAAAACCAATTATTTTAAAAAGGATTTCCCTGAGAGTTTTATTCAGATCGGTGTGCAGGAACATAATGCAGCAACTGTTGCCGGTGCAATGTCCATTTCTGGTTTATTAACATTTTTCGGTGATTTTGGAGTGTTTGGCATTGATGAAACCTACAATCAACAACGGTTGAATGATATTAATAAATGCAATCTAAAAGTTGGTGTTACGCACGTGGGAATAGACGTCGGAGAAGACGGAAAAACGCACCATTGTGTTGACTACATCGGTGCACTCAGGAACTTTTATGGTTTCAAATTAATTGTTCCCGCTGATCCAAATCAAACCGATAGCGCTGTCCGATATTGTGCTAAAGAACACGGAAATTTTGTCATTGCTGTAGGAAGATCCAAACTGAACCCAATCACAAAAGAAAACGGTGAACCTTTCTTTGGCAGCGATTACAGTTTCGAATACGGTGAGATCGACCTTATTCGCAAGGGAAAAGACGCAACACTTATTTCCACAGGTCAGGCAACAAATGAAGCAGTAAAAGCACATGAGTTATTGAAGGAAATTGGCATAGAAGTTACGGTTTTAAACGTAAGCTGTCCTCTACATGCAAATTTCGATAAATTTAAGGATTATCTTAAAGGAAATTTGATAACAATTGAAGATCACAATGTGAACAGTGGACTGGGTGTAATAGCGTCTGATTACCTTCTAACTACCGGAACAAAACCAGTAACATTCAAAAAGCTTGGCCTCGATAGGTACTTCTATTCAGGTTCAAGAGATAAACTGTACGAACTTGCTGGAATAGATTCGAAATCCATCTCAAAAACGGTGGAGAATATTTTAAAATGATCGAGCAGTACAAAAAAACAATCCAGAGGTTTAGACGAGATATTGGAGTAGAAATCGATTCAGAATTACTTTTTAAAGCCCTTTGCCATTCTTCTTTCACCAATGAAATTGAGAGAGAAGACAGAGAGAGTCTTGAATCCAATGAAAGGCTGGAATTTCTTGGTGATGCCGTTCTTGATCTTTGTGTGGCTGATATTCTCTTCAATAGATACTCAGTGAGTGAAGGAATAATGTCTAAAGTTAGAGCCATAGTAGCAAGTGAAGAGATATTAGCCAGAGTGTCTAAAGAACGGAAAATTGGCACTTATCTGCTTTTGGGAAAAGGAGAAGAAAAGAGTGGTGGTCGAGAAAGAGACTCAATTCTGGCTGATGCACTGGAAGCTGTCTTGGGCGCTATATATTTGAGCAATGGTTTAACTGAATCAAAAAAATTTGTATATAACATTTTGGAAGAATATATTGAAAGAGCTATAAAAGGCCAACTGCTGCTTGATTACAAAACCGCACTCCAGGAACTAACACAGGGTCTTTATGGTGTAAGACCTGACTATGTTTTAAAAAAGGAAGAAGGTATTCCACCGGATAATTTTTTTATTGTATCGGTAAATATAAATGATGAAGAAGCAGCCTGTGGAAAAGGGGAAACGAAAAAAGGTGCAGAACAGGATGCAGCAAGAAAAGCATATAGAAAAATGAAAATAGCACTTGAAGAAAAAAAAGGAAATGAAAATTAACCAGAAAGAAATTGTGCATAAAGATTAACAACGGGCTCAAAATGTAATCTTTTTTAAATGAACACGTTTGCTTACAAACTCTAAAAGATCCATTATGAGCTCATTTTTAATTGCCAAACTGGTTGACGCTTCACATAGTAATCGTCTTAAAAATACTTCAATTTATAGGTATTAAAATACTAACGGGGGTAATTAGCTTGTCAAAAAAATGCACACGAATACTTGGTATAGATCCTGGCTTTGGAATACTTGGTTACGGGTTAATCGATGTAAATGGGGCTAAGATTTCACCAGTTACATACGGCGTGGTTCAAACAAAACCCGGAGATCCTATACCCGAAAGGCTAATACAAATCTATGATGAACTAGAAGCATTGATAAATCAATACAAACCCGATGAAGCTGCAGTTGAAGAACTCTTTTTCTTCAGAAATGTAACAACCGCTATTCAGGTAGGTGAAGCAAGAGGTGTTGTATTACTCGTTTTAAGACAATCGGAAATTCCCATATACGAATATACACCCCACCAAGTAAAGCAGGCAGTTACGGGTTACGGAAAAGCTGAAAAGGGACAGATACAGAGAGTAATGAAAACATTCTTGCATTTAAAGAAAACACCCAAACCAAATGACGCTGCTGATGCACTGGCTGTTGCGTGGTGTCATTTTTCCTTTCGTTCTTACCCTGGAGGTGCTAGACAACTATGAGATATAGACTTAAGAACATGAACATATCCGTTACAAAGATTGTCAAGAAAATGCTTGGATTTTATCCTGACAGGTGTCTGGAAGAATGTAATCTTTCAGATCTAATCATTGACCCGGTGAAAAAGGAATTAACAATGGTTTTTGAGCAAGAGCTTACAGCAGCTCAAAATAAAGTGCTGGATAACCAGTGTTTAAGGCTCATTGAGCAACAAATTGATTCGAAAATAACCATCATGAGCAAATCAAATGGTGGCAAAGAAGAAAATAAAAACAGTACAGAAAACCAATCTTTTTCAAGTGATTCACAGCGGTTATTAAAGTGCACCAATGGACTTGCAACATATCTCGATAAATCAAAAATCCATTATGATGGAAATCATTTAACAATAACGGTTAAAAACGGTTTTACAAGGCAGCGCATAAATGCCAAAAAGAAGGAACTTGGAGAAGCTATACGAAAAAGTTATGGAAAACCCGTTCCTTTCAGTATCGTGATCGATGATAATGATGGCGAAGAACCAGAAAAAGAAATTCCCGTAAAAGAGGAAAATTACGAAAAACAAACCGCAGACACTCAATCAAATAATACAAACAAAAGAAAAAGCGTGATTTTCGGAAATAAAATAAAAACTGCACCAATAAGAATAAATGATGTATATGGCGAAATGAAGGATGCCACTGTCCAGGGAAAACTATTCAAAATTGATCTCTGGAAAGGCCGTGGCACCGTACTAACCTTCAACATAACTGATTTTACAGACTCAATAACCTGTAAAGTCATTGGGAAAAACGCAGAAAAGCTCTATGAAAAGCTCAGAGAAGGCGATGAGCTTCTGGTAAAAGGTAAATTGAATCTTGACAACAGAACAAACGAAGAAACGATATTACCAAGGGATATAAACGAAATAGAATTACCAAAGCGTATGGACAACGAATCACCTAAAAGGGTTGAACTACACCTTCACACAAAAATGAGTGCGCTTGATTCTGTACTCAATGTCAAGGAATTAATTGAAACGCTTAAACGCTGGGGGCATGATTCAGTAGCACTTACAGATCATGGCGTTGTCCAGGCAATACCAGAGTTCTTTCGTGAAGCTACAAAGGCAAATATTAAACCTATATACGGCATGGAAGGCTATATGGTAAATGATTCAGAACCGATAATACGATATCTCGATGATAAAAATAGAAAACTTGAAGATACTACCTATGTCGTTTTTGACCTTGAGACAACAGGGCTAGATCCTACAAGTGATGAGATCATTGAAATAGGTGCAGTGAAAATGAAAGAAAAAAAGATCATTGACAAATTCAATACACTGGTAAAACCTAAACAACCAATTAATGAAATCGTACAAAAGATAACAGGAATCACAGAAAAGGATCTAAAAGAGTCACCTTCAATTCATGAAGTACTTCAACAGTTTCTTGATTTTTGTGAGGGCTCGGTACTTGTCGCCCATAACGCCTCTTTTGACTACAGATTCGTAAGAAATGCGGTAAAGGATATATATTCAAGAGAATGGAACCCTCCATATATTGATACCCTATCCCTTTCAAAAACATTATTAAAATCAAAGAGTTATTCCCTTGATAATGTCGTAAAAAGATTGAAAGTAGGGCAGTTCAATCACCATAGAGCTCAAGAAGATGCAAGGGTAACTGCGGAGGTTTTCAAAAAACTAATGTCAATGGCAAAGAAACGGGGAATAATGGAAATCCGGGAATTGGATAAACTGAGAGAAAATATGAACATCAGAAGTGTCAGACCCAACCATGTTTCTATCCTTGCTAAGAACAAAGATGGTCTGAAGAACCTCTACAGGCTTGTAACATTATCCCATACAGAATACTTTCATGGAAAACCCCGCATACCGAAAAGTGTGTTGAATCAGTATCGCGATAATTTATTGATCGGTTCCGCATGTGTCTCAGGGGAGCTGGCAAAAGCGTATATAGACGGTGCCAATGAAGCAGAACTTAAGGAAATCGCCAAGTTTTTCGATTACATTGAGATCATGCCTTTGGATGTAACAGCAAAGGGTAACAACGATGCAAGAACCAGTGAAGAAAATCTAAAAAGGATGTATCGTACACTCTATAAAATTGGGAAAGAACTGAATATTCCTGTTGTGATGACAGGAGATGTTCACTTTTTGGAACCCCATGATGAATTTTTCAGATCTGTGGTTCAGGCTGCTCAGGATTATCCTTCCTTTGACAAACAACCAGCAGTATATTTGAGAACCACAAAAGAAATGTACGAAGCAGCAAGAAAAATATTTGAAAATGAAGATATAATCAAAGAAATAGTTGTTGACAATACAAGAAAAATCGCAGAAAGAATAGAAAAAATTACCCCCATCGAAGGAATACTACATCCCCCGATTATCGAAGGTGCAGATAAACAGGTTAAAAATATTACCTACGAAAACGCATTTGGAATATATGGGGATCCTCTGCCAACAATGATAAAAGAAAGAATCGAAAGGGAATTAGAAGCAATTATCAATCACGGTTATTCCGTCCTTTATCTAATTGCCCATAAAATGGTAAAGAAATCAAATGAAGATGGATATGTTGTGGGTTCAAGGGGTTCTGTGGGAAGCTCTTTGGTAGCTAATCTAATGGGAATTACTGAAGTTAATCCGTTGATTCCTCATTATGCATGTCCTTCTTGCCACTACTTCGAAACACCAAAAGACTACGATTCAGGTTATGATTTACCCGATAAAGAATGCCCAAAGTGTGGAGACAAATTGAAAAAAGATGGACAAAATATACCTTTTGAAATCTTTTTGGGTTTTGAGGGAGATAAAGTTCCCGATATTGATTTGAACTTTTCAGGAGAATACCAGGAGAAAGCGCACGAATTTCTTGAAAACCTCTTTGGAAAGGACCATGTGTTCAGAGCTGGAACTATCAGCACGCTGGCAGCCAGAACTGCCTATGGCTTTTCAAGAGCTTATATGGAAAAAACAAACCGCCGATTAAGAAGAGCGGAAATAGACAGGGTTGTACTCTCTTTGTTGGGTGTAAGAAGGACTACCGGACAACATCCCGGAGGTTTGATGATTGTCCCCAAAGATAAAGATGTACATGATTTTACCCCTGTCCAGTATCCAGCAAACGATACGAGAGCATCGATTAAAACTACCCATTTTGCTTATGAAGTTATTCACGACGACCTGGTTAAAATAGACGCTTTAGGACATGACGATCCAACATTCATAAGGATGTTAAAAGACATTTCCGGCATAGATCCCATGGAAATACCTATGAACGATCCAAAAACACTTTCAATTTTCTCATCACCAGAATCCCTTGGCCTTAATAAGAGAGAACTTGGGATTGATGTTGGTACCATTGGCATCCCTGAATTTGGCACTCAATTTGTTCAAAGCATGCTTCAGGAAACAAGACCCGGTACCTTCGCCGATCTAGTAAGAATATCAGGATTGTCTCATGGAACAGATGTCTGGCTTAACAATGCAAGAAACTGGATTAGTTCAAAAAAAGTAAGTTTATCAGAAGTCATAGCATGTAGAGACGATATTATGAATTATCTCATTTCAAAGGGTATCAAACCACTTAAGGCATTCAAGATTATGGAAAAAGTCAGAAAAGGAAAAGGTTTAACTGAGGAAGATATTGACATAATGAAAAAAAACAATATTCCCGAGTGGTTTGTTGAATCATGTCAAAGAATAAAGTACCTTTTCCCAAAGGCTCACGCTGCCGCCTATGTTAGCATGGCCTTCAGAGTGGCTTATTTTAAGGTTCACCATCCAATGGCCTTTTACGCTACATATTTCACAATAAAGGGGGCAGATTTCGACGTTGATTACGCCCTTTGTGAACCGGATGAAATTAAGAAAGAACTTACCAATCTTGCCATCATGCAGGACAAAAATGTTAAAGACAAGAATAGAGAAACGCTGCTCAAGGCCGTGCTTGAAATGAAGTTAAGAGGATTTGATTTCTTGCCTGTTGATCTGGAAAAGTCCGACCCTGTCAAATTCCTCATAGAAGGGGACAAACTGAGAATACCTTTCTGCAGAATAAAGAATTTCGGTATTAAAGCTGCATTATCGGTTGCAAAAGAAAGAAGGAAGAAACCCTTCACATCTATAGAAAATCTTGTCAGTAGGACAGCTGTCAACAAAACCACTGTAGAGGTTTTACGAAAGTACGGAACATTAAAAGATCTTCCGGAAAAAGAACAAATTACTCTCTTCTAAGCAGGTATGGAGATGGACTTCAAACTAAGTGTAAAAGAGCATGCTAAATTACTAGAGATCTGTGAAAAGTTTGCTGGTTCTGTAGAACCAGGATATCGTTACATTCATTTCTACTATTGGAAAGGCTTGAAAATTTTCGTAACAGATGGTTGTGGAAAACTGGAGATACCTCTAAACAAAAAAATAAAAACCTTTGATGGTTCCTATGCTTTCCCCATTGATAGGGCCAAAGTATTGAAAGAACAGAGAAATGATAATGTTGATATATGGATAAAAACTAAGGGTAAAGATCTTCTCATAACTACACCGGAAGAAACCCTTGAACTAAAAAATGCCTTCAGTCCTGAAAGACCCAAAATGGAAAGGAAATTTGAAGGATTGTTCGACCAAAAGCTGACTGTTTTTAAGAAAGCAATAAACTTCGCTTCATCTCCAGGAGACGAAGGAGATACACTTGGCCTAGTAAGCACTTCGAATAAGACAGCAGTAATCGCTCAATCATCAAACCTGACAACCATTTCGTTTCTCAGTACTGATATGGATAGAGAATTTGCCGTTGCATTCCCTTACGTAACAGCAAGACATCTGGTGAAAACACTTGAACACATAAAAGCTGAAAGAGTAATAGTGGGGGAAGGTATACGGGATCTGGGTTTAAAAATAGGTAAGTTGCTATTTTCAATATGTAGAGACACCGAAGCGCAGGTAAACAGGCATATCCTAAATCTACCTGAAGCTGTTGAAAGATCTTCGACCTTCAGCAAAAAACACTTCCAGTACGCCCTGAGAAAAATGTGCCGGGTAGTAGGTAGAGGGTTTAGCGTATTGTTAATACAGAATGAAAAAGGAACCCAATTTTTATCTAAAGCGGGTAATACAAAATATGAGATTAAAATCGATAATACACCTTACAAAGAACAGATCATTGCTAAAGTTGAACCTCACAGACTTAGGTCGGCTATAAGTAGAATGGGCGGGGAGAGTATAAATATAACTACCTTTAACAAACAGATGGTTATTCACGATAATGCAAAAAAATACTTCGCTCTTTTTCCTATCATTTAATTTAATGGAATTCTATCTAATTAATTCTTAGATTAATCCAAATTCATGTAGGTTAAGAAATTACTATAAACATAAGCATTGAAATCAAACCAGCTGTTGGAACAGTTACCAGCCATGCCCACATAATATGTTTCAGAACACCTGCATTGACACCTTCAAAGCCTCTTGCCATTCCCACGCCAGTTACTGCGCCCACAACCGTGTGAGTTGTAGAGACAGGCATTCCAAAAACTGAAGCAAGTAGTACCGAAGTAGCTGCGGAAAAATCTATACTGAAACCTCTGGTGTTATTCAGTGTTGTAATCCTGTTACCAACAGTATGCATGACACGTTTTCCCCATAAACCTACACCAAGTGCAATCCCAAATCCTCCAACTGCGAGTATCCACCCTGGGATTTCTACTGTTGTACTCACAGACCCTGCTGTAAGTGCTATATAAACAACTGCAAGGGGACCAACAGCGTTAGCAACATCATTGGCACCATGCGAAAGGGAAACATAGCATGATGTTATAACCTGCATTCTCCTGAAAATTCTTTCAACTACATCATACCGGTCCTCGTTTTCTTTTTTTACTATGTATCTACCTATAAGTAATTTTGAACTAAAAAGCGTTATTACGAAAGTTGATGCTGCAATTATTAATGAAAAAATAAATTCAATGTTCAGTGTTTTCAGGGCAAAAAGAAATATTATGATAAAGAAAGTAAATGAAATGAAGAATGGCGCATATTTTTTTGCTGCATTTATAGGAGCATCTTTTTTTAGTATTAGAGCTGCAATCAGTTTAAAAACCAGGAACGCCAGCAAACCTCCCAAAAAAGGTGAAATCAACCAGCTCGAAACAATTAAAATCATTTTTATCCAATCTACAGCTTCAAATCCACCCGCAACAATTCCAAAGCCTACCATTCCGCCGATTATTGAGTGCGTTGTTGAAACGGGTAAACCAAATATCGTGGCAATGCCCAGCCAGATAAAAGCTCCAATGAGTGCTGAAATAGCGCCGTTTACCATTTCATTTCCAGATAAAAAACTTGTATTCAAAATTCCCTTTGTTATCGTAGATGTTACGTGTGATCCAAAGAAAAAAGCACCTGTAAACTCTAAAATTGCAGCGATGATTACAGCCTGTTTCACTGTGATTGCTTTTGCTCCAATAGCAGTGGCCATAGAATTGGCAACATCATTACCTCCAATAACCATAGCCAGTGCAAAGCCAAGCGATAATGAAAACAGTAAAACCACAAACAGCCCCCCTAGTCTGTTTTAAGTAAAAGTAGTATTGCTTCAGCTACATTTTCGGCATCATCTGAAATATCCGAGATGGTCATGGTTAGTTTTTCCAAAAAGTATATATCCACAGGGTGCAGTGTTTCTTTCATGCTGTACAATTTTTTCCCTAGTGCTATTGATTCATTGTCCGTTGCAAATTCAAAGTTCTCTATGGCCTCTATTTCATCAGTTTCTTTTTTTACTTCATATGGGGAGAATGAACTCTCCACAAGTGTTAAAAGCAATTTTACTGTTTTTATCATCACTTCAACGGATTCAGTTACAGAATCTGCTAATCCTTTCAACATTGATTCAATTTCGGTTCCTTTTATGCTTTCCACTTTATTCATATTAAGTATTTTCATAACGTCATCGATACCATCAATTACTGAATCCTGTTTATGGAGTAATGCCATAAGATCCTGACGCTCAAAGTAAACAAATTTAAGTTTGGTATAACTGGAACCAAGCTTTGCCTTTATTATGTCAGCTTCACGTTCAAGTTTCTCAATGACAACCTGATATTCTTTTAAAGGCTTATCTTCAAAATAGTCGGATACTGCTTTGTTTAAGTATTTTATTGCCTCGGATACTTTGTTAGCATGCTGATTTAAGTAATAAAGAGGACCTTCTCTGGGCAACAGGTTATCAATGAACTTTACCATACAACTTCACCCCCTATCTAAAAGATACCATTTATATTATAAACGAAAATCATGATGATATTATTATCAGTCTATGGCTACGAACGCTATACAATATTTTTACAATAAAATTATGATATTTATAATTATTATATAATAGGCGTTATAACCTAAACAATATAAATTTACTTAGTATTGACAACCACTGATTAGATTTTTATAATAAGAATAGAGATTTTGAAGATAATGAAATAATAATTGTCTTATAATACAAAGAATTGGAATTAAGGAGGGAGTTTTCGTGGCTAAGAAAGAATATGTTGTGGGAATTGACCTGGGAACTACAAACTCAGTAATATCCTGGGTAAAACCTGATGGAAATGCAGAGGTAATTCCAAACGCTGAAGGTTCACGTACTACACCATCTATTGTTTCATTTAGCAAAACAGGAGAAATTATGGTTGGTGAACCTGCAAAAAGACAGGTTATTCTGAATTCAGATAGAACAGTACGTTCAATAAAGCGTAAAATGGGTTCAGACTACAAAGCAAAGATCGATGACAAAGAATACACTCCACAGGAGATCAGTGCATTTATTCTAAAAAAGCTAAAGAAGGATGCAGAAGATTATCTTGACGGAAATATATCAAAGGCAGTTATAACCTGTCCTGCATACTTCAACGATTCACAAAGACAGGCTACAAAAGAAGCAGGAATAATTGCAGGCCTTGATGTGTTGAGAATAATAAACGAACCCACTGCAGCGGCAGTTGCCTATGGACTTGATAAAACAAAAGGTGATAAGAAAATAATCGTTTATGACCTCGGTGGAGGTACTTTTGACGTATCGTTGCTTGATATTGGTGATGGAGTTGTAGAAGTTCTTGCAACCGCAGGTAACAACACACTCGGTGGAGATGACTTTGACGAGAAATTGATTGATCATATTGCTGGAGAATTCAAAAAACAGCATGGAATAGATTTGAAAAAAGACAAACAGGCTTTCCAGAGAATGAAGGATGCAGCCGAAAGAGCGAAAATTGAGCTTTCAACCAAAATTGAAACAGAAATTAGTTTGCCTTTCATAACAGCGACATCAGATGGACCATTGCATCTTGAGATGACAATAACCCGTTCAACTTTCGAATCACTGATAAAAGACCTTATTGAATCAACACGAAAACAGGTTGAAAGGGTCCTAAACGACAAAGAAATATCTCCATCAGATGTTGATGACATAATTCTGGTTGGCGGATCAACAAGAATTCCTTACGTACAAAAGTTTATCAAGGATATATTTAGTAAAGACCCAAATAAGGGTATTAACCCCGACGAAGCAGTAGCAATAGGCGCAGCAACTCAGGCTGGTATCCTTGGTGGAGATATTGATCAGGACCTTGTCCTTGTTGATGTAACACCACTTACACTCGGTGTAGAAGTAAAAGGTGGTCTAATGGAACCTATAATTGATAGAAATTCTACTATCCCGGTAAAAAAATCAAAGGTCTTTACAACCGCTGACGACGGACAAACCGAGGTTGAGATAAAGGTATATCAGGGTGAAAGGACAATGGCAAACGACAATATTCCACTGGGTAGTTTTAAATTAACAGGAATACCACCTGCACCAAGAGGTGTTCCACAGATCGAAGTAACCTTTGACATAGACAGTGACGGAATAGTGCATGTACATGCAAAAGATCTTGGAACAAACAAGGAACAGTCAATGGTGGTCAGTGGTAGACAGAAACTTTCAGATGATGAAATCCAGAAGATTATCAAAGATGCAGAAGAATACGAAGAACAGGATAAGAAACACAGACAGGAAGTTGAACTCAAAAATAAAGCAGACGAGCTTGCTTACAGAGTTGAGAAAATTCTAAAAGAAAGTGGAGACAAATTATCAGATGATGAACGATCAAATCTTGAAACAAAGGTCAAAGATCTCAGAGAAGCAATAAACAATAACAATATGCAAAGAGTAAAACTGTTATTTGACCAGTTACAGGAAGAAAGCATGAAGATAGGTCAGAAAATCTACCAGGATCAGCAACAACAGCAGGCAGCCCAGGAAACCAATGCAGAAGAAACTAGCGAATCAGATGAAGATACAAGCGATTCTGAAAGTGGTTCTGAATACATTCCACCCAAAGGAAATGAATAATCAATAAAATAAAAAACATTTACAGGAGGTGAGCCTATATGGCTATTGAAAGAAGAAGAGAAGGAAGTGTCTTTACACCTTTTGTGGACTTGCAAAGAGAAATTGACAGGATGTTTGATGAAGCATTTGAAGACTTTGGAATCAGAAGAAGTATAGGAAATGGTTTTATTCCAACTGTAAACGTTTATGAAACAGAGGATGCTGTAAATATTGAAATGGAAATATCAGGCATTGAGAAAGATGCATTTGATATCGATCTTTCCGATGGCGTCCTAACAGTAAAAGGTGAAAAGAAAGACGAAAGAGAAGACAAATCAAGAAACTATCATTTAGTAGAAAGAACATTCGGTAACTTTAGCAGATCTTTCACAATTCCAGATAATGTTGATCAGGACAAAGCTAAGGCAAAATATGAAAACGGGATACTGAAGATCGAGCTCCCCAAGAAAGAAGAAGCGAAACGAGAAGCAAAGAAACTGGAGATAGAGTAAAACAGCAGAAGATAGAGGGCGCCCGATAGAAGGGCGCCCTTTTTTTGGAGGTGTACATGATGAATCAGGAACAATACACCCAAAAAGCTCAAAAAATTCTAGGTGACGTTCAGGATATATTGATGAGATACAAGCAGAATCAATTTGGAAGCGAACATATCTTGCTTGCCATTCTTGAAGATGGAGATAACTTTGCAATAGATATTCTTAGATCCTTTAACGTGGATATAGATACATTGAAAAGGGATGTAGAGGATGTAATTGGTAGATATGGTTCCAGTTCTGGCCCTAAAAATCAGATCTACATGACCCCTGATGCGAGACATGTACTCGAAACAGCGAAAAATGAAGCTGAAAGAATGAAAGATTCACGTATTGGTACCGAACACATGCTACTTGCAATGGTTAAAGAACTATCTTCCGTTGCAGGAAGAATATTGATCAAACACGATTTGAGCGTGGATAAGGTTTACGGAGAAATACTCAAGAAAAGAGACAAAGCAGATGTCACCGAAAATGAAAATGTGAATATTATAAAACGGTTCACCATAGACCTTACAGAACTGGCAAAACAAAACAAATTAACACCTGTCATAGGTCGCGAAAATGAAATAAGACGTGTCATACAGATACTTGGAAGAAAAACAAAAAATAACCCTGCTCTGGTTGGAGAACCGGGAGTTGGAAAAACAGCAATTGTAGAAGGTCTTGCTCAAAGGATTTCTGAAGGAGCTGTACCGGAATATCTTAAAGAGAAAAAAGTGCTTGTCCTTGATATGGGACGTGTCATTGCCGGTTCAAAATTTCGCGGTGAATTCGAAGAGAGAATGAAGGGCATCATAGACGCTGTAAAGAAACTGGCAGGTGAAATTATCCTCTTTATTGACGAAATTCATACTGTGGTTGGCGCGGGTTCAGCTGAAGGTTCCATGGATGCCGCAAATCTTATGAAACCTGCTTTATCTCGTGGTGAGTTGCAATGCGTTGGTGCCACTACTCTTGACGAATACAGGAAATATATTGAAAAGGATAGAGCCCTAGAAAGACGTTTCCAGCCAATAATCGTTGAAGAGCCATCAATTGAAGAAACTTATGAAATTTTAAATGGACTCAAAGAAACTTATGAAGACCATCACAATGTGGAAATAACAGAAGATGCCCTAAAAACTGCTGTTGATTTAAGTGTTAAGTACATAACTGATCGTTTCCTGCCAGACAAGGCAATAGACCTGATAGACGAATCAGCCTCATATGTACGTTTAAAATCAGGTTACATGCCTGATGATTTGAGATCTATGGAGAAAAAATTAAAAGAGCTAGACGACAAAATCACCGAACACGTACAGGAAGGAAAATATAAAGAAGCTGCAGAGATAAAAACCGAATATGAAAGACTGAAAAAAGAATACGATAATAAGCGAGATGAATGGAAAAAATCAAATCAGGGTGGTGCCAAAACTGTTACCCCAGAACTGATTGCATCTATAGTAGAACAATGGACAGGAATTCCTGCGGGAAAACTTCTGGAAACGGAAAGAGAAAAACTAAAAAAATTGAAGGAACTCATTCATCAGCGTTTTGTAAATCAGGAAGAAGCGGTGGAAACGGTAACGCAAACCATAAAAAGAGCCAGAGCAGGATTAAAGTCTCCCAATAGACCATGGGGAACATTCTTGTTTATGGGTCCCACAGGTGTTGGAAAAACTGAATTGGCAAAACGCCTGGCCAGCACCCTTTTTGGAAGCGAAAACGCACTCATACAAATTGATATGTCCGAATACATGGAGAAACATACTGTATCTAGATTAATAGGTGCCCCTCCGGGATATGTAGGTTATGAAGAAGGGGGACAGCTCACAGAAAAGGTTAGAAGAAGGCCCTATTCAGTTATTTTACTCGATGAAATAGAAAAAGCCCATTCAGAAGTACATAACATACTACTCCAGGTGATGGATGATGGAAGATTAACCGATGGACATGGTAAAACTGTGAGCTTTACCAATACAATTATAATCATGACCAGCAACATAGCATCGGCAGAACTTTCAGAAAATAGTGAGCTAACAGAAGAAATAATGAATAGTCTCGAAAAGCGCTTGAAGACAAATTTCAATCCTGAATTTATTAACAGACTAGATTCTATTGTACTATTCAAAACACTTTCTGAAGAAGATGTTAAGAAGATCGTTAAGCTTGAACTTGAAGATACATTAAGAAGGTTAGGTGAACAGAAGATGAAACTCGATTTCACAGAAAAGGCAGTTGACTTCATTGCAAGTAGGGGCTATGATCCGACCTTTGGTGCTCGTCCTTTAAGAAGATTTGTGGAGAGAGAGGTTGAAGGTCCACTCGCAGACATGATTATAGAAGGAGAAGTCAAACCAGGAGATACTGTGGAAGTTGATGCTGATGAATACTCAATAAGACTTCAGAAAAAAGAATAATAAATCGTAACACTTATTTTGTTTAAAGACCGGCAGGTTTTTCTTGCCGGTCTTTTGATATATAATAATATCTGTATCTTGGTGAAGAACCAGCAGGAGTTGTTATTATTATGGAACTACACATGTGTATAGCCATTATCATCTTTATCGTAACGTATGCATTCCTGATAGCTGAAAAAATTCACAGAACATTAATTGTTCTATCAGGTGCTATTTTAATGGTGTTGTTTGGAGTGTTTAAAGACCCCAGAACGATATTTGCGGAACATGTGGATTTTAATACCATTTTCCTTCTGTTGGGAATGATGGCTTTCGTAGTAGTTATTAAAAAGTGTGGATTATTTGAATACTTCGGAATGAAAGCATTAACCATGTCGAAAGGCAATTTGGTAAAGCTCTACATGTATCTGGTATCCTTTACTGCAATTACCTCAGCAATACTAGATAATGTCACAACGATACTTGTTATTGTACCCATAACACTTGCCGTTGCCGATACAGCAAAAATCGATCCCATACCCTTTGTACTGGGTGAAATATTTTCCTCAAATATTGGTGGTGCAGCAACATTGATCGGTGATCCACCAAACATTATGATCGGGACTGCAGCATCACTTTCCTTTATGCAATTTGTGATTAATCTCGGCCCCGCGATACTGATAATTTTCTTTGTTATCAATGGTTTGTTACTTCTGTTATTCAGGAAAAGCCTTTCTCAAAAGATCGATCTGGATAAGATAACCTTTGATAGAAATCCTGTTGAATCACCAAGACGTTTCAAGATTTCAATAATACTATTATTGATTACAGTAACTCTTTTTGTTCTCCAGGAATACATCTATCTGAGTAGTGCTTTTATCGCCCTGACCATGGCCACCATTTCACTTTTAATTCTGTTTCCCAAAGGTGTGGAAGAAAATCTTTCAGAGGTTGAATGGGCATCGATCTTGTTTTTTGTGGGTTTGTTCATTATGGTTGGCGGTATAGAAGAAACAGGCGTTCTGGAAAGCATAGCTGATTTCATGATGCGTATTTCAAAAGGGTCCATGCAAACTGCGAAATTATTATTTTTGAATATCTCAGGATTTGCCTCTGCCTTTGTAGATAACATACCCTACACAGCTACGCTCATACCCGTTGTAAAATCAATGAAAAAAATAAATCCAGAAATATTCGGCAATTTAAAACCATTATGGTGGTCTCTTTCTCTAGGGGCATGTCTTGGTGGAAACGGCACAGCTGTCGGAGCTTCAGCCAATGTGATTGGTCTCGCAGTTCTTAAAAAGTATTATCATAGGCAGATTAGCTTTATAAAATTCATGGGATACGGGATTTTCGTACTTGCCGTTAGTTTATTTATTTCGAGTATCTATGTAACAATAGTTTTCTAAAGAGGTGTTGACAACGCAAAAAGTATTCTGTACATATAAGTTACCTGATTATGTGAAGAAAATTCTCAATGGTTATGAAATAAAAATGAACGATGAAAACAGACAGTTATCGAAAAAGGAAATAATAAAGAACGCAAGTGATTCGTTAGCAATACTTTCAATGTTGACAGATAAAATTGACAGGGAAGTAATGGATGGTTGCCCCAGTTTAAAGGTGATTTCTAATTGTGCTGCTGGCTACGATAATATAGACATTGATTATGCCAGAAAGAAAAACATTGCGGTGACCAACGTTCCCGGAGTGCTAACAAATGCAACCGCTGACCTGGCTTTCGGTCTTCTGTTAGCTACATGTAGACGTATTGTAGAAGCAGATAAGTTCACAAGAGAAGGACATTTTGTAGGCTGGAGATACGATCTGCTTCAGGGTATGGAATTACAGGACAAAACCCTGGGAATAGTTGGTATGGGAAGGATAGGAAGAGCAGTTGCCAAAAGAGCACTTGCTTTTGGTATGAACATTTTATATCATAATCGAAAACCCCTTTCTGAAGATATAGAACATGAGTTGACTGCACGTTATGTACGTCTGGAAAAACTCCTGAAGGAATCTGATATTATTTCGCTACATGTGCCACTTACTGAAGAAACTCATCACCTGTTGAATAAGAAACGACTAAAAATGATAAAGAAAACTGCATATTTAATTAATACCTCTCGTGGTCCTGTAATAGATGAAGACGCTTTAATAAAAATACTGGAAAACAATGAAATTGCTGGAGCGGGTCTTGACGTTTATGAAAATGAACCCGATGTTCCTGAAAGGCTAAAACAGCTTCAAAATGTCGTCTTGTTGCCTCATATAGGATCAGCAACAATAGAAACAAGAGAAAATATGTTGCTTAAGGCAGCACAAAATATAAAATCGGTGCTCAACAGACAAAAACCCTTTAGCAGAGTTGTTTAATTTCATGCAGATTATTGAACGCCTATTAATAAAAATAGGAATTTTGCTGATTGTAGTAGGTTTCATTTTCTTTTTGTTCAGAAAGATTGGAATGCCTTTTGGAAAATTACCCGGAGATATTCACATTTCTAGAGATGGATTCGAAATGTGGATACCCATAACAACATGCCTTATAATAAGCGGGCTAATAACAGTTATTCTATGGCTAATCAATTATTTAAGTAATCATATAAAATGAGGTCTAACCCAACGCTTTTTCAACATCTGTGATTTGTTTCTGAGAAAGTTTTAATTGTCCTCTGCGTTCAGTCAAAAACTCTATTATTTCATCACAGGTGTCGATCATGTAATCTTTCCACATTGCAGCAATGATCGATGAAGGTATATTGGTTTCAGTTACAATCTTGAGAATGGTTGAAGGAATGCCTTCTTTGATCTCTTCGATTTTTTTGATAGAACCAGTCTCAAGATATTCCAAAGATTTTTCAACCACAGCACTACCTATTCCTTTAATGTTACTCAAATCTTTTATATCATTTTCGGTAAGATCACTTTTTTTATTAGCAATAACATGGGAGGCAAATCTATATGTCCTTATCTTGAAAGGATTGTCTCGAGAAACCTCCATAAGTCTTGCAAGTAAAATGAACTCTTTTGCCAGTAAATCGGAACTCACACTGTTTTCCATAAAACATCTCTCCCTATATAATCTTACTACAGTAAATTTCACTTCGCAAAAATCATTAAGGGGGGGATTGTCTTGAAAGCAATGATACTTGCAGCTGGAAAGGGCACAAGAGTGAGACCTTTAACCAATGAACTACCCAAACCAATGCTTCCAATTATCAACAAGCCCGTTATTGAATTTCTGCTGGAGTTACTAAAAAAACATCATGTTGATGAAGTAATGATAAACCTTTCTCATCTTGGATGGAAAATACAGGATTATGTTAAAGACGGGTACAAATACGGATTGAATGTTGGATATTCATTTGAAGGTTATTACGAAAACGAATCTCTAAAGACGATTCCATTGGGCTCTGCCGGTGGTATTAAAAATATACAAAAAAAATGGAAATTCTTTGATGATACATTTATTGTACTATGCGGCGACGCTATTGTGGATCTGAACATCTCAGAAGCATTAACCTTTCATAAAAAAAACAATGCTCTAGCCACAATAATTACAAAAAATGTCCCAAAAGAAAAGGTTTCAAATTATGGAATAGTAGTAACAGATGAAAATGATAAAGTAATAAGCTTTCAGGAAAAACCTGCTATTGAAGAAGCGAAATCTAGAATGGCCAATACCGGAATATATTTGTTTGAACCTGGCATTATCAATTACATACCGGATGAAGGATTTTTTGACATTGGCAGTCAGCTTTTTCCGAAACTTGTAGAAACAGGAGAAAGAGTTTTTGCAACTAATATGGATTTCAACTGGCACGACATAGGCAGAAGGGAAGACTATCTGAAAATTCTGGCAGATGCCATGAATGGGAAGATAAAAAACTTCCATTTATGGGGAAAAAACGAGCAACCAGGGGTTTTTAAGGGAGCAGGCGCGGTAGTTTCAGAGAAGGCTGTGCTAAAACCACCTGTTTATGTAGGTCCATCAAGTATAATTGGTGATGATGCCTATATTGAAGGTCCGGTTGCTATTGGCACCGGCTGTATGATCTCACAGAAATGTTCGTTGAAAAATGCCTTTATTATGGATTACACAAAAGTAGCCAAAAACTCAAAAATATACGATTTACTGGTAACACCAGATTATTATATTAGTACGGGTGGTGACTCTGGTACCATCGATGAATCTAGTTTTTTGAGTAAAATTATAAGTGATTCAAGAAAACCTTGAGTTTGGTTGAACAAAGGGGTGATAAAATGAGCAAAAATACAGTTATCAGCCTCATTTTTGGAATAGTCCTTATTCTGATAGGAATTTTTCTGCTTTTCCTTCCAGGCTTTGAAAATAATATGTGGGTATTTCTTGTTTGGTTGCCCGGTATTGTAATGGAGTATTATGGTTTAAAGGAAACAAGGGGATTACTTGTCCCTGGTGGAATATTACTTATTGTTGCCCTTGCACTGACTATGGAAGTTTTAATCCCGGGCTTTTTGGCAAACGGAGGCTGGACATTATTCATTTTTGCCACTCCTTTCGGACTTCTACAACTTTTGTTGACCAGTAAAAATAAATTAAGAGGATTGTTAGTACCCATTGGCATTCTATTTATAGTTTTTTTGCTTTTGTGATCCAGTCAGTATATCCAGGATTTTTACCTTCAGGAGGCTGGACAATGTTCATTTTTGCTCCAGCTGCTGGTTTGTTCTTACTGTATCTATTTCAGAAACCAAAGAACACATCGCTGTTAATTCCTGTACTGATATTAACGTTTTTTGGATTCGTTTTTTTATTTTCCAGTATAAAGATCTTCCAATTTAGTGTTACCCTTGGATTGGCATTAATTGTTTTTGGTTGTTTCATATTGTTTTCAAGACTATTAAAAAAGAGGCATTGACATGCCAAATGTAAAAGAAGTTGGAGAGAGGTTTATGTTTGTGAGATTTGTGGAAATGTGGTTGAAGTTAAGAAAGTTGGAGGTGGAGAACTGGTTTGTTGTGGTGAACCAATGAAACTACATGAATAATTATTCTCATTTTTAGGTACATTTATTAAACTTTAATAAGCGTAAAAATAAACTGGATTAATCACCTGGGAGGTCTTTTTTTGAAAATACTGCTCTTTTCAGATAGTAAAAAGCTATTTAGAAAATCAGGCGTAGGTGTTGCTTTGTCGCATCAAATCCAGGCGCTTAAAAAGAATGGAGTATCCTATACTTTAAAACCTGATGATAGTTACGATTTAGCACATATAAATACAGTAGGCCCTGGAGCAATAAGAGTACTAAGAAAATCAAAAAAAATCGGTGTGCCTGTTATTTATCATTGTCATACAACCGAAGAAGACTTTAGGAATAGTTTTATTTTTAGCAATTTATTTGCTCCTTTTTTGAAAAAGCATATAATAAAACTTTATTCAAAAGCAGATTATCTACTTTTTCCAAGTAAATATACCAAAAAAATTATTAAATCCTATAATATCAACAAACCTGGAAAAGTGATATCCAATGGGGTAGACACAACTATTTTTTCAAAAGATATTGAGAAAGCTAAGCAATTTAGAAAATACTTTAATATTGAAAAAAATCGCAAGTTATTTATATCTGTAGGTCTTCCCTTCAAAAGAAAAGGTATAAAAGACTTTGTAGAAATAGCGAAAAAAATACCAGATGCCCTCTTCTTCTGGTTTGGCACTAGGTTAACTTCAATACTCCCACGGGAGATTTCAAAAATTATTAAGCATTCACCTAATAATGTTTTTTTCCAGGTTATGTTGAATTTGAAAAGCTTATTGGTGCTTATTCTACAGCTAATGCCTTTTTGTTTCCAAGTTATGAAGAGAATGAAGGAATAGCTGTTTTAGAAGCTCTGTCCACAAGTAATCCAGTTATTGTCAGAGATATCCCAGTATTCAAAGATTGGCTGAAACACGAATACAATTGTTTAAAATGTAATAGTGTTGATTCTTTTAGACTTGCGCTTAAAAGAATATGTGAAAATAAATTACTGGCAGCGGAATTATCAAAAAATGCCAGAAAAACAGCACTGGAAAGAGATTTATCACTAATAGGAAAACAACTGAAGAATATTTATTTAGGAGTTTTGGAAAAAAACTATGAAAACAAAAACATTGCGTAATCTTCTACTGAGCGTAATACTGAGTTTAATTTTTTTGTTTGTAATTTTTGGTTTTTCGGATATAAAGGTAACTATACAGGCAATTAAAGATGTATCTTTCTTATGGTTCTGTTTAGCAGCTTTGGCAGCTTTCGCTGTCTGGATGTTCGAAGCACTAACAATGAAAGTATTTGCAGTGGTTTCTGCAAAAAAAATAAGTTATTTGTATCTTCTCAAGATTACGCTTATTGGTTCATTTTTTTCGGCTATCACACCTTTTTCAACCGGAGGACAACCGGCTCAAATAGCGTTTATGAGTAAAAACGACCTTGAAGGTGGTAAGGCAACTGCCATAGTTGTTTCTAGATTTATTGCCTATCAGATTGCACTGACCTTTTTTGGATTGCTGGGAGTATTAATGGCGTATCCGTTCGTTTCTAAAAATGTATCTAATTGGGCATTTCTTGTTTTTATTGGATTTACAATAAATAGCGGTGTTTTAATTCTAGCTTTATTACTTTCATTGAAAAAAAAGATGGCTGAATTTCTTGTGAAAGCTTTAATTATACCTCTTAGCTGGCTAAGAATAATTAAAAACCCCAAAAAACAGAACACAAAATACTCGAAGAAGCTCATTATTTTAATATTCACATAAAAAAATGCTTTCACATCCACTAAGTTTTATTTTAGCTTTTATTTCTTCTTCATTAAGGTTACTTGCTTTTATATCTGTCCCTTATTCCGTAATTCTTTCTCTTGGTTTAAATTATGGATTTTTTGAAATTGTAGCAACTCAGTTAGTATTATTTATCATATTCTCAATGGCCCCAACGCCTGGAGCAAGTGGCGCTTCTGAAGCAGGATATATGATTTTTTTCTCAAATTATTTTGGAAACAAAATTACTGCAGGATTACTTATTTGGAGATTTTTAACTTTTTATGTGAATTTAATTATCGGCGGTATCCTAACTTCTATTGAAACCAAAAGAAGTATTTAGATTCACAATTTCTTTATATAAGTTGAACGTTCTTATAGCATTTTGTTGTACGCTAAATTTCTCAGCAGTTTTTCTGGCTTTCTGTTTCATTTCTTTATATTTTTCAGGTTTTGAGATTAAATCTTTTGTTTTTTCCACCATTTCTTCTCTATTTTTACAGAGAAACCCGCTTTCACCATCAATAATAAGATTGTGAAAACTTGAATCTTCCAGTGCAACCACCGGTAAACCACAAGCTAAAGCTTCTAAAACCACAAGACCGAAACTCTCAGTATGAGATGCAACTATTGCTGCATCACTTGAATTATAAGCAAGTCTTATTTCATCTGGCCAATTCAAATAACCAGTGAAAATTGTGTTATCTGTTATGTTTAGTTCTTCACTTAAAATCTTAAGATTTCTTTTTTCGGGTCCATCACCTACTAGTAAAAGTTTTATTTTAGGATTGCTTTTAACTAATTTTTTCAAAATATACAGCAAAATATCTATTCCTTTTTCTTTACCAAGTCTTCCAACAAAAATTAATACTTTGTCATTTTGGTTTAAATTGAATCGACTTCTAAACTTTTCGATATCTTTATTATTTCTATTTTCGATTCTATAAAATTTAGATAAATCAATACCATTAGGTATTATCTTTATGGGTTTATATGCATTATAATTTAACAAAAAATTTTTCATTTTTTGAGAAGGCGCAACTAATATCTCACAATTTTTGCAAATAAGTTTTATCCAGTTCTTGATGGTTTTCGAAGCAAAATATTCGAGAAAAGGAATGTAATGAATGTATTCTTCATACATAGTATGCATAGTGTGAACCATAGGTAAGCTGAATTTTCTAGAAACCATCATTGCTTGAAACCACATTGAGAACTCTGTATGAGTATGAATAATATCAAGTCTCTTCGATTTTACAACTTTATTTATCTTGGCAGAGAATGGGGTACCAATTCTATGTTGTGGTTCTTTAATGAATTTTATCGATGGTACTCTCACTACATTTTCAAGCGGTTCAGCATCTGGATGATTAACAGTAAAAACATAAACATTATTTCCCATATACGAAAGATTTTCTTTGAGGTTTCTTACAACTGTAACTACTCCATTGACCTGGGGAATATATGTATCTGTAAAAATACCAATATTCACTCTTTCACCCCTTAGCATACAGCATTTATTATGCAATTTTCTACTATTCTCTTATAATAAAATATAAACCATTTCCCTATTATTTTGTATTTCTGTCGCTTATATTATACTCATAGAAAAGTCCTGATTGAAAAATAAATTTCATAGACATCTCAAAAAAATTTACTGCAGGAGACTATCAACGTTGTTTCTGAATAAATATTCCCTTTCAATCACATATTTTATCGGGATTTTAATGAAAGTCACGTTAAAAAAGAGTATCATATAAATGACTTATAATCTTTTTGGAGGTTGTATGAATGATTGAATTAGAAAACATCACACTAATTCGCGACAAAAACGTTATTTTAGAAGAGCTATCAGCTGAATTCGATAAAGACAAAGTATATGCGGTTCTTGGTAACAACGGTGTGGGAAAATCGTCTCTAGCTTACATTATTATGGGGCTCGAGGATTACCGTAATTATAAGGGCACAATAAAATTTAACGGAAAATCCATTGATAATAAAGACACCTATGAAAGGGCTAAACTAGGAATTACTCTCGGTTGGCAGGAACCTGCGAGATACGATGGTCTTACTACCAGAGAATACCTTAACCTCGGTGGAAAAATAAATGCATCACAGAAGAAATTAAAGAAAACTCTTGAAATAGTTGGATTATCTGAACACTATCTGGACAGACCGGTTGATGGATCTCTCAGCGGAGGAGAAAGAAAAAGAATAGAACTTGCTTCAGCGATTCTCTTGAAACCAAAAGTTGTAATTCTGGATGAACCTGATTCTGGAATTGACCTCATGTCAACAGATATGATAGAAAGAGTGCTAAACCATTTAAAAAACTCAGGTACAACTGTTATTTTAATCACTCATAGAGAGGAAATTTCATATATGGCTGATGAAGCTTATCTTATGTGTGGCGGAAAAATTATTGCAGAGGGACAGGTAGACGAAATTGTCTCTTTTTACAGGGATATGTGCGATAGTTGTTCCCATATTAACGAGCCTAATAAAGGCGGTGAACTAAATAAATGATTGAACGTAGATATGATGAAGAATATAAAAAGATAGCCGAATATTACAATAAAAGCGGTGGTGACGCTTCCAAATTTCTGAGAAAAGATATTGTTTCCGTAATAATTAGTGGTAATGAAGTTATAGGAAGGAACACAGTTGATGGAGTTGATCTAAAGGTAGAAAAAATAAAAAATGGCATAGAAATGTGGCTTGACATAGCTGATAACGTTGTTGTTGAAAATCCGGTGCATTTATGTACAGGCTATTTGAAACCTGAGGGAACACAGGAAGTATTAATTCATGTAAAAGCTGGTAAGCAATCAAAGGTTAGTTTCCTTTCACATTGTGTCTTTCCCAATGGGAAAAAATTTACTCACAGAATGATATCTGATTCCGTTCTGGAAGAAGGAGCAGAAATAAGGTACGAAGATGTTCACTATCATAGCGAGGATGGCGGTGTCACCGTTGAAGCCATATATAATGCCAAACTAGAAAAAAACGCACGTTATGATAACAGTTTTCATTTAACTAAAACCCGTGTTGGAAAAATGAAGGTTGAGATGAAAGTGGATCTTGGTGAACGAGCTTCCGCCAATATTGAGACAAAAGTGTATGAAAAATCTGATGATTCCCTTAACGTACTTGAAGAACTTAACCTAAACGGAGAAGGCTCATCAGGAATTGCCAAAACAACTGTGTTCGCTACTGAAAATAGTGAAGTAAATATTGTCAATAGAGCCTTTGGAAATGCACCATATTCAAGAGGACATATAGAATGTAATGAAATTGTCAAAGGCAACGGTGTTAAGGTTGGTACCGTTCCGGAACTTTACGTAAAAAATGAAAAAGCTGAACTGACGCACGAAGCATCTATTGGACGGGTAAATATTAAACAACTGGAAACCCTAATGGCAAAGGGCTTAACGGAAGAAGAAGCCACCCAGCTAATAGTAAGAGGCATGTTGAAATAAAAGTCTGTGGGAATCTGTGCACGTAAATTAAGAAATCATCAAAGAAATACTGCTATTTTTTGTTTTTCGTGTTTTATAGTAAAATGAAAAAAACATAAAATATAATTTCAGCCATTCCAGTTCAAAAAAAATCGCAGAACACTTTTTAGAGATAGGGGTTTTTTCTATGGATAGAAGAGTAAAAATTTTGATTGATAGCACAAGTGATGTTCCCTCTAATTGGTTAAAAGAAAGAGATTTGGGATTAGTTCCATTGCATATAAACTGGGCTAGTGGTGTTAACGAGGATGACGATGAAAGAAACGAAGAAAGTCTAAAGAAATACTGGCAAAAACTTGTCTCCTCAGAAGAATTACCAAAATCTTCTCAGCCATCACCAGCAATGTTCCTGGAAAAATACAAAAAAGCAGTTGATGAAGGTTATGATGAGATAGTGGTTTTCTGTCTTTCTACAGCCATGTCAGGAACATACAACAGTGCATTCATGGTCAAACAGGACGTTGATATTCCCGTACATGTTGTAAACACAAGAATGGCAAGTGCAGTAATTCCCCTAATCGCAAAAAGATTCAAAGAATTAATTAATGAAGGAAAAAACACAGAAAAAGCAATAAAACAAATAGAAAAGGAAATTGACACAGGAAAATACAAAGCAATGTTCTATGTGTCCAATTTCGATTTCTTAATAAAAGGCGGGAGGGTTTCCAAATTTCAAGGTTTTGTAGGAAATCTCCTTAACATAAATGTAGGACTATACATCAACGAAAAAACAGGAGAAATGGTCCCTTTTAAGAAAGTACGTGGAGAAAAGAAAGCTCAAAAATCAATTATAAACAAAACACTGGAATCCGTTCCCGAGGGTTCAAATGTAGATATTTTGCTGGTGCATGCAGATAATAAAGACGGCATAGAAAAACTTAAAAAACTTCTGATGGATAATTATAATGTCAGTTATATTGATGAAACTTTTATGGGTAAAGTTATATCCACACATGTTGGACCTGGAACTGCAGGATTCGCTCTTTACTGGAAAGAGTGATTGTCTATCTAACATTTTTTAGTGGAAGACGAAAAAATCACTTATCTAAGTATTCATGAATGGCTTTTGCTGCTCTTTTTCCAGCTCCCATCGCTTCTATAACAGTTGCAGAACCAGTAACAATATCACCCCCGGCGTAAACACCTTCGATGTTTGTTTTACCGGTATCTTTATCGGACTCAATACATGACCAATGATTGAGTTTTAATCCTTTAAAACCTGTTTCAAGTACTGAATTCGCCTTTTGACCTATAGCCTCTATAACCATTCCTACGTTGAGTGTAAATTCCGAACCTTCAATGGGTAATGGCCTTCTTCTTCCCGAATCGTCAGGTTCTCCCAATTTCATTTTTATACACTCCATTGATTTTACATTGTTGTTTATATCCCCAACATATTTTAGTGGTTGAGTTAACCAGTGGAACTCTATGCCCTCCTCTATTGCGTGCTGATATTCCTCATAACGAGCAGGCATTTGCTCTTCGCTTCTTCTATAAACTATCATTACCTTCCTGGCTCCAAGCCTTTTTGCAACACGTGCAGAATCCATTGAAACATTGCCTGCGCCAATAACTGCGACTTTGTCCAATATTTTTATAGGTGTGTCATACTCGGGAAATTCATTAGCTCCTAGCAAGTTAACTCTGGTAAGAAATTCGCTGGCTGAATAAATGTTGTTACAATTTGATCCTTCGATTCCCAAAAACCGGGGTGCTCCTGCTCCTATACCAATAAAAATAGCATCATACTTTTCTCTTAAGTAGTCAAAAGGAATTGTTCTTCCAACTACTTGATTATATACAAACTTTACCCCAAGGCTTTCAACGTAATTTACTTCTCTCTCTACGACATCTTTAGGCAACCTGAAATTAGGAATTCCATATACTAGAACTCCTCCCGCTTTATTAAACGCTTCATAAACCGTTACATCATATCCCATTTTCGCAAGATCGCCAGAAACAGTCAATCCTGCAGGTCCTGCACCAATAACTGCAACTTTTTTATCTTTCTTCTCTTCTATTGCAGGTTCAGCCAGTTCAATATTGAGGTCTCCAAGAAAACGTTCCAGCCTACCAATTGCTATAGGCTTTTTTCCTTTAACATTGTTTAATAAACAGGTTTTTTCACATTGTGTCTCCTGAGGACAAACCCTTCCACTTATAGCGGGTAGATTATTCTGACTTTTCAGAATCATCAATGCTTCTTTGAAATTCCCCTTACTTATTTCTCTGATCATACCGGGGATGTCTATTCCAACAGGACACCCACTCATACAATTACGCGTTTTGCATTGCATACAACGTTTTGCTTCGCGGATTGCTTCTTCTTCTGTGTAACCCAGGGCAACTTCATCAAAATTCTTTATTCGCTCTTGAGGGTCCTGTTCACGCATCTTGGTTCTATCATCATGATTTAAAGCCATGAAAGATCACCAACTTCTTTTTTGAAATGCTCAAGAGCTTTTTCTTCCTCTTCTGTGTATTGATGCTGTCGTTTTATCAGTTCGTCCCAATTAACAAATCTGCCATCAAATTCTGGACCATCAACGCAGGTAAATTTCATTTCTCCATTAACCTCTACTCTGCATGCTCCACACATCCCAGTTCCATCAACCATAATAGAATTTAGTGAAACCATACAGGGTATTACTTCCCTTTTTGCAATGGCAGAAACGAATTTCATCATCACAGTAGGGCCAACAGCCCAAATTCTATCTATTTTCTCGTTGTTTGTGATGAGTTCTTCAAGACGTTCCGTTACCAAACCCTTTTCCCCTGTTGTGCCATCATCTGTTGTGATAATTAAATTATCTGCTGTTTTTCTGAGCTCATCTTTTAAAATAATTTGTTCTGAAGTCACTGCACCGATTATAACGGTAAGGCTGTTCCCTTTATCTTTGAGTGCTCTTGCTATTGGCAATATGGGCGCTATCCCTATTCCCCCACCTATAACAACAACGTTACCAAAATTATCGACTTCTGCTGGATTACCTAGTGGACCTACTACTTCAAGCAGCTCAGCCCCTTCTTTCATCATTGCGAGTTTGTACGTGGTTTTTCCAATGCATTTGACTATGAATCTTGAATAATCTATCTTTGCATCCACAATTGTCAAAGGAATTCTTTCTCCGTTTTCTGAAATTCTAATGATTGCAAACTGTCCCGCCTGATAGAATTTTGGTATAGTATCATGTTCTATATGAAACTCATAAATTTTTGAAGCTAATTTATTTTTAGATATAATTTTGTTGTTCATCAGTAATCCCTCCTGCTACTTAAATGATATCAGGAATTAGATAAGACAGTAAAAACAACGAGTGTATAATTTATCTGGGAGGTAATATATGTTATACAAAACGATAACTGTAGGGGATACCTTAAAAAAACTTGAATCACATAAACATTTTTCAAAATTAAATGAAGTAAATTTCGATTATCTTGTAAATCTTGCGAGAGACGAACCTACTCTTCTATTTATTGATAGTACTCAAAGCGAAAAAAACACTATGGAAGATTGGCTTTACGCTTTCACCAATATAATTCTAATCAATAACAGCCCGATAAGAGCTTTTTTATTAAAGGGAAATTCAGAAAAAGAAAATACTTTCAAAAACTATTACAGAATAATTGGAGACAACAAATCTCCTGAAATGATAGCCCGTAAATTATTGACCATGATTGAGAAAGAGCTTTCAAGACTCTCCGGTAAAAGTCGTTCTATTATCGAACTGAAAAAGATGTTAATACTTTCCATGTTTTACGAAGGCAGCGTTCTGTTTTTGGGCGAAACCGGTACAGGTAAGAATCTTGTTTCTGAGATAATGGTTAAACTTTCTCCACGCTGGTATAAACCTTTCTATTCACTGAACTGTGCAGCAATTCCAGATAACTTAATCGAGAGCGAATTGTTCGGTTATAAAAAAGGAGCATTTACTGGTGCCAATACAGACAAAGCTGGGTTAATTGAACAGTCCCACGAAGGCACCCTTTTTCTTGACGAAATTGGCGATATGCCCCAAAATCTTCAAGCAAAAATACTCAGCGTTACTGAAAATAGAGAGTTCTTCAAAATTGGCTCTACTAAATCCAAAAAGGTAAATGTACGGTTTTTGACCGCAACAAACAGAACTGAAGATACTGTCTTGAGAAACGATCTAAGATTTCGTTTATCAGCAATCCAAATAACTATCCCTCCATTAAGAGAACGGAAGTCAGATATTCCGGTAATCGTTGATAACATACTCAAAAACAAAGGATATTTGCTTCGTTTTGAAAGCCTTCCAGAAAATATCAGAAAACTACTGCTCGATTATTCCTATCCAGGAAATGTAAGAGAGTTAATTAATATGATAGAGGAATATCTGGCAGTGAACAACATCATGTATTTTAAAGACATTAAAGGTACAGATCAACAAATCAAAGCCCTCGTAAATGAAGCAATAACCTCCTATGTTACGGATAAAAAAACCTACCGAAATTTTCTCGAAAGTATTCATGATCGTATAACAAAGGAACTTCTGGAAATCAGATTCCCTGAACTCGAATATAATATTAAGATGCTTTCAGAGGAATTCGGTTTAACTCCAAGAAGAATCCGTGATTTACTAAACAAACATAAACTCAAAAAACCAGAAAAAGAATGAATTCTATTAAAGCCATTCGGTAAATAATCCTATCGCCGAAGGACCCAGATGGGTAACAACGACTGATTCAGCTGTCTTAATGTATATATCTATATTAGGAAATTCTTCATTCAACTGATTTTTAATATTTTTTGCGTCTTCTTCACGGTTTACATGAATTATTCCAGCCCTTTTTAATTTCCGATTTTCCGATTGAAGTGAAAGTTCAATAATCCTTTCAATAAGTTTTTTATTACCTCTAACACTGGCAATAGGATGTAATTCTCCCTCTACAAGACTTATTATCGGTTTCATATTTAGTAATCCACCCATTAAAGCCTTTGCTCTTCCAATACGACCGCCCTTATAAAGATAATTTAGAGAATCTACAGAAAACATTACCTTGATCTGTTTATAAAAATCAGAAGCGTATGTAATAAGTGTATCGAGCTCCTCGCCTTTATTAATTTTTTCACAAAGGTTTCTCACAAGAAATTCAAGTCCGAAGTTGATTAATTTACTATCAATTACTTTAACATCAATATCTACCACATCAGCTGCAAGGACGGCTGAATCAAATGTTCCGCTAAAAGCCTGTGAAATTACAGGGACAATCAATGCATCGAATTCCCCTGCTCTTTTTTCGTATACAACCTGAAAATCCTGAGGATTAGGTTGTGAAGTTTTTGGTATCTCCTTTGCAGTTTCAAGTTCTCTGTAATATTCTTCTCGTGACAGTTCGGTTGCTTTGAAAAACGTGTCATCCTTATTTACATATAATGAGACTACATCAATACCTAGCTTTTCTTGCTCCTCATTATTAAATGCACTTGTGCTATCAGTAACAATACCTATATTCATCCAATCACCCCCATGACCTCTTATTGTTTCATTATATAGACTATACCTTAAAAATCATACACATCGTTGAAGGTCTCTCAAATTAAATACTGGTAATTTGTTGTAAAGTAAAAACGAACGGAAAACTATATGTTAGTCAAAATTAACAACTAAATTACCGTACACTGGACACTATCTTATAATGTTGTATAATTTCATCGAGGAGGCGATTATTTGTCTATAAGGAAGATAAAACTTCCTGAAAATGCTGAAGCAATAGATATTTTCGGAAATTACGACAAGAAAGCAAGATATCTTCAGAATAAATTTGGAGTAAAACTATCAATAATTGGTAATGAGATTTGGATAAAAGGAGAAACAAAGGAGAGTATTGAAACAGTAGAAAGAATTCTAGGAGACCTAATAAGCGTTAACAAAAACGGCCACTTACTGGATTGGAGAGAATTTGAATACATGGTTGATCAACATCAATTGTCCACAGAGAACAATGAGAAATTTGAAGGATATTACAATACAGTGAAAAATTCTGTAGCAATTTTGAATAGAATAAAACCAAAAACCAGGGGCCAAAAACAATATCTTGACACTATCAGGGAAAAAGATATAGTGTTTTCTATTGGTCCTGCAGGTACAGGTAAGACATATCTTGCCGTTGCAATGGCTGTAGATAGTTTAAAATCAGGCAATGTACAACGGATTATCCTAACAAGACCTGCCGTAGAAGCTGGTGAAAAGCTTGGCTTTCTTCCGGGAACCTTGACAGAAAAGGTAGATCCTTACTTGAGACCGCTCTATGATTCTTTAATCGATATGTTACCAATAGAAAAATTGAGTTACTTTCGCGAACAGGGAATTATCGAGGTAATCCCACTCGCTTACATGAGGGGAAGAACACTTAACAATTCCTTTATAATCCTGGATGAGGCCCAAAACACAACCTATCAACAAATGAAGATGTTTTTAACAAGAATCGGATTTGGCTCAAAAGCAATCGTAACAGGTGATATTACACAAATAGATCTGGAAAAAAATGAAAGTTCGGGACTTGTAATAATCCAGAAAATACTAAAAGATATCGATGAAATTTCCTTCGTATATCTTAACGAACATGATGTCGTAAGAAATCGAATAGTAAAGAGAATAATCAGAGCCTACGACGAATTTGAAAGCGAGGAAAATATTAATGGTGGCAGAAAAAAGTAATAACGGTGCCACCAAAAAAAGTGTTTTCAAATTCTTTACAGTAAAGAATATAACTAACTTTGTTCTTTTTCCTGTACTTGTTGCGTTGCTTAGTAGAATCGGTTTCATGAAGATTCCAAACAATCCTTTCAGTTTTT
>JAYEJL010000177.1:0-1523 GCA_034660555.1 Thermotogota bacterium | reverse complement strand
AACGTTCCTAAGAAAGAAAATGACGTATCTAACAGTAGATGACCAAGTTTTAATAACCTTATTCCCATCCAGCTTATAGGGGATCGGAATGAATAAAATAAAGCTAGTTAATCAGTATACCAAATCCATTGTGAAGAAAATACGGAAGAACGAGATAAGTGCAAATCAGATTACCAGCACCTTGATAAACGCAGCTTTGAATGCTGCCTTTGTCAATGAATCGTGTAAATCAACTGGTCAGGTTAGCAAAAGCCAGGTGATCTATAGAAAACTGGATAGGAAATCAAAGGAGATAATACAGGAATACTTCCGGGAGAACACCATGAAATTTCTGAAACTGCTTAAGATATACAGTAGAAACCGCCGTTTTCTAATCTCATTTGATACTACTAAAGAGGCATTTTACGGTGATCTCTCAAAGGCAGAGGATAAGATGTATCTTCACTCTGGCAATATAGCAAGGGGATCAAATTACTATTATGAGTATCTCACCGTTTCTATAACGTGCAACGTTCAAACAAAATATGTTTTGGATGGAGTGATAGTGCCAATAGGCTGTTATATCGAAGATTACGTGTACGAGATATTGAAATTCGTTATGAGCTACCTCCATATCGAGATGGTACTATTTGATAGGGGATTCACTTCATGGGGAGTTGTTGACAAGCTGAAGAAACTCCGCGTCCCTTACCTCATTTTCTGGGAGAAATTGGGAAATTGGTACCATGAACACTTCGAAAACCTCGGAGAAGGAGAGTTTCTGCATATAAGGCGTACTGGGATATACAATCGAGATAAAACGAATCATATGGTGAACTCAAGCTTCGTTTTGATAAAACAACTTGAATATGAAGATAAAAAGTATGACTGGATTTTCGCAACCAATCGAGAACTGAAAACTGCAGCATCCTATGTAAAACGCTATAAGAAAAGGTGGGGCATAGAAACCATCTACCGCATTACAGATGATATCAGGATATATACAACCTCAACAAACTCTCTAATCCGGTATTTCTTGTTTATGTTCACCTGCTTGGTTTATAACATCTGGAGATTCTTCCAACTATTTCTGGGAGAGGATTTCACCCTTGCGAACTACAAGACAAACATGATAATTTTTATGGCAAAACACGGAATGATATATCCCAAGCACTATGACAAGTTGGAAATAGTGGCTAGAAAATTTTTTGATTGCTGATGTTTTATCATTTTCAAAAAGAGCGTGAACGCGTATCGATTAGATCATAGGCTATATCTCACCCAAAAAATGGACTAAAATTACAATCCATGATCGCACGATCCAGAAAAATGATGTTTTAATTGGGGAAACCACATCATAATTAAGTCATTTGAGTAAAAATTACAGACAATCCAGATAAATTAGGTCATCTACTGGTTTGATTCGTTCGGTTTTTATAGTTAGAAACGAGGATTCTGAAAAGGTTGTAGATCTTCTCGAAAAATTTAAAGCAACGGTCTATGTGAGGAGGGTTATTTTGACCAAGGAAGACTGTCAAAGGCTT
>JAYEJL010000176.1:0-7810 GCA_034660555.1 Thermotogota bacterium | reverse complement strand
TTCTAACTTTATTTCTTCTGGATACTTTTTTCTTGTTATCATCTCTCTCACCCCTTTCATTTTTTCCTGTTTATTTTATATTACTCCGTTTTTATTCCTAGTCCTAATTCTTCAAGGGGCGTTTATGACACTAATCACTGATATGAGCCTTAAAGGGCGGGCGGATTTGCTGATCGAAGATCAGGATATGCGAGCTGCGCTCGGATATGCGCTTCGCGGATGAAGATCAAAAGCACACACCTCCCCGCTAGCGCGGTACTCCTCTGTAGAGGAGAATTAAGTAAAAAACCACGTCCATCGTCCAACGCTTGCTGAACGCGGCGCTTCGTCCATCGTCCATCGAAAGTTCAAAAGACGTGAACCTTTGACCGTTTTCCGTGAACCGATTGGTTCTTGTTTTATTGCCCTCTAGAGAGGGCTGCCGGAGGCTGGGTGTGTGAATTATCACGTTGTTTAAGCATTTGCTTATCTTCAAGCGGCTTTTTTGGAGCGTCTTGTATCATCTGATCAAGCCTCTCTCTTCGATCGTTTTTTTCATTTATAGTACCTAATATTTATGCGCGCTTCTATAAATATTCAGTTTTCAATGACGCAGGTTACTTTGAGTTTTTTACATAGTTCGTTAATAACTGGTTTTAGTGTTTCCCAATAGGGGTTATAGCCTTTTTTGTAAGTAAATAACAATTTATCAGGGTTCTGTTCATCCACATATTTTGTAATTATTTCTTTGAAGTTTCCTTTTTCTTTGCGTGATTCGACTTTTTTGTTCATTTTTTTCAATGCTGTTTCTGCATTGTGCATCCATCTATCTAGCAATCTTTCGTATTGCTTATTTAAAGCATTTTTGAAGCTAGTTGTAAACTTGTCGCCAAGCCAGCCTTTTTCTGTTGTAATTTCTGCAATTATTTCCTGCACATTTGAGTCAACAATGCATAGGAGTAAGACTTCTTTATCGTCTATCTTCTTTAGTATTTTTTGATTTTTCTTCATATCCACAGGTACAAGAATTGTCATATTAACCACCAAATATTATTGGCCAATAAAATACAATAGCCATGAATGTTAACACAAGACCTGTTATATTCAGGATTATACCATTCTTAATTGTGTCCTTCATTTCGACATAACCTGTTGACAGTGTCATTGCAACTGCTGGTGTGCTCATGGGTAGCATAAATGCAAATCCAGATGGTATTGTAATTGATAAAGCAAGTATTTCAGGGCTAGCGTTCAATGCAATAGCTATTGCTATAGCCATGGGCATCATAAAGGCGACAACAGCTGAATTGCTCATTGTTTCTGTAAAGAAAATTGACAAAGTTGCTATTATTACTAGAAAAGCAACTGAACTGGTTATCAATCCACCAGTCATAGTCATTATCCAATCAGAAACACCAGTTTCACTCAAAGTAGACCCTAATGCTATTGCTCCACCATACATAAGAATTATTCCCCAATTTACATCTTCCTCAACTTCCTTCCAAGAAGTGAGTTTTAAGAAGAAAAGCGTTATTACTGCAATAAGGGCTATGTTTGCTAACCCCGCTCTGTTTCCGAAAACAAACCATGCAATGATAGTTAATAACATAACGCCTGCTATAAGCTTTTCTCTTCTACTTGTTGGGCCAAGGTTCTTTACTTTTTTTGCTAGATGCGTCCTGCTTTGCTTAATATCTACTTTTCTGGGAGTAATTTTTAACAGAATTAAGGATCCTACCAATGTCATGACAATAACGAGAGGTAGTGTTGCTATTAACCATTGGGAAAAAGTAATTGCTTTGCCTGTTGTTTCGGATAGTATTGCCACTGCTAAAGGTGCTCGGGCTCCTCCGAGAAATGTTGCGTTACTTCCTATCACAGCTCCCCACATTACAGCAAGAGAAAGACTTTTTGCCAGTTCTACTCCATTTTGTTCATCTGATAAGGAATTACCCATTTCCAGCAAAATGGGTATTAATATTGCGACCACTGTATGTCCTGTTGTCCAGAAAGCGAGGAATGTTGCCAATAACTGGAATGCAATTACCATCTTTAAAGAATTGTTTTTATGAAAATCAAGGATATTCTTGTGCTTAAAACTGAACGCATAAAGGCTGAAGCAAGTATGAATGAACCCAGTAAGAAAAAGACTGCGGTATTTCCAAACTTTGGGTAAATTTCATGAGCGTCAGCTATATTGAAAAGGGGAAATGCGACGATTGCGAAAAGACCGGTTATCATTAGCGGGATAACATTTGTTACCCACCAGAGGATACATACTATGAATACAGCCAGTGATTTGAATCCATTATGACTTAAACCTTCTGGTGCATTAATAATCATCGGGAGTAATAAAATTACCCCCGATACAATGAATATTATTAATCGCTTTGACCAGTTAGTTTGAACCTCTGTCATCATCTTCCGAAATTGCTGCGTCTCCTATAGGAATAAATTCCCTCTCTTCAAGCACGCTAATTATTTTTTCAAGACATTCTTCGATATTTTCCTTGTCTGTTTCGACAGCCACTTCGGGATTCGGTGGTTCTTCATAGGGGTCACTTATTCCGGTGAAATTTTCTATTTCACCAGCCAGTGCTTTTTTATATAATCCCTTCACGTCTCTCTTAATAAGTTCTTCTTTACTACACTTTACGTAAACTTCAACAAAATTACTGCATCGTTTTCTAGCATTATCTCTTGCTTTAATATAAGGAGAAATAAAAGAAACCAATGTTATTACTCCGTTGTTGCTTAAAAGATCAGCAACGAAGGTTACTCTCCTTATGTTTTCGTCTCTATCTTCTTTTGTAAAACCAAGATCTCTTGTAAGATCCTTTCGTACAATGTCACCATCCAATCGCTGAATGTTCCTTATTCCTCTTTTTTTTAGTTCATTTTCAAGTGCTTTTGCCAGAGTGGTCTTGCCTGAACCAGACCATCCTGTAAACCATACTGTGAAACCTTCTTGCATTATTTCACCACCTTGTTCTTTTTAAAATAAAATACGTTGTGCGATAGTGGGTTGTACGTGGTACGTAAATTCAAAAAACACTAATCACTGATATGAGCCTTAAAGGGCGGGCGGATTTGCAGATCGAAGATCAGGATATGCGAGCTGCACTTGGATATGCGCTTCGCGGATGAAGATCAAAAGCACACACCTCCCCGCTAACGCGGTACTCCTCTGTAGAGGAGAATTAAGTAAAAAACCACGTCCATCGTCCATCGAAAGTTCAAAATACGTGAACCTTTGACCGTTTTCCGTGAACCGATTGGTTCTTGTTTTATTGCCCTCTAGAGAGGGCTGCTGAAGGCTGGGTGTGTGAATTTCGTCGCTTTGTCTTGTAAATCAAAATACCTAGATAATAAACCAAGTGCACACCTCTCCCCCTGCTTAGCAGGGACATTCCTCAAGGAAGGAATCTTCAAAAACGAAAGTCCGAGAATCCGACGAATTTATAGAAATCGGGTTTGGGATCTGAGTTATAAGGTTTTGTAAAAAACCAAGGAGAATATACACACCTCGTCACTTCGTGACACTCCTTTCAAGAGGAGAATTAAGTGAAAAACACGTTGTATGTTGATGGTTCTATATCGTATGTATTAGTATCGTACAAACAGTCACGGACCATGTAAATGTGTTTTAGAGAGTGTTGGCTGGGCATGTATTTTGTTTGCTGATTTAAATATCAATATAATTTCAAAGACCATAAAAATCACATTATTTTATTATTATTCTCTTCATTTTTGTTTCTCTTAATAGTTTTGCTATAAGGAAAATCTGATTTTTTCTACAATCTATTACAACTTATTAATCAAGATAGCCTAAATCTCTGAGTCGTTTTTTGATCATTTCTTCCTCTTCTTCAGAAAATACCTGTTCTTCTTCTGAGCCATCATTGTCTTTTAGTACTTCTTCAAGTACAAAAGCAACATAATCATCAACTGTTTCAAATCCAAACTCTTCTAGTCTGTCTTCAATTTTCTTATACATTTCTTCAGGTATATTTACCTGTTTGGACATTTTTATCCCCCCTTGTATCTAAAAAATTCTAGTGTTGGTATCTGTTTTCTAGAATTAGCAAGAATTTTATATTTCACATAAGAACTTTTGCAAAAAAGTGTATGGGACCTGCATTCCCAATTCTATTTCTGGTTTGTTGTCTCCATGGAAATCGGAACCTGCAGTAATAAATAGGTTAAATTCATTTGCAAACTCAAGATATTTTTTGGTCATTTCTTCTGTGTGTTGCGAATAAAACACCTCAATTCCTCTCAAACCATAAGAAACAAGTTTTTTTACCAGTGAATGCAAATCTTCATCATTAAGCTGTGTCTGGTATGGATGCGCAAGAACGGGAAAGCCTCCAGCATTTAATATGAGTTCTATTGCTTTATCTGGATCAAGACGTTTTTTGTTCATATATAAAGGAGCGCCTTTTTTTAGATATCTGTCAAAGGCTTCTTGATAAGAATCTACATAACCTTTTTCCAGCATAAGTTGGGCAAAATGTGGTCTCCCTATTAGATTACCGCCTGCCTTCTTTTTTAGTTCTTCCAGTGTTATTTTAAAACCCAGATTGTTCAAATTCTCTACCATACGTTTATTTCTGTTTAATCTGTAATCTTGCAGTTCTTTTAGGGTTGAGTTAAGTTTTTCATTGTTTATATCAATACCATATCCAAGAATGTGAAGTGTTTTTGGAAATTCAGCGCTAATTTCGACACCCGGGACGAAAACTAAAATATTGGAAAATATTTTAGTTTCGTCCATCGTCCATCGTCCAACGCTTGCCTGACGGCGTACTTCGTCCATCGAAGGTTTAGAAGACATTATCCGTGAACCATTTTCCGTTAACTCGTTAGAATCAGAGATCCGAGACCCGGTATCGGAGATCATACAAACATTAGAAGTCGTGGAACGATCAGGGTCAGAGGTTAGACTACAAATAATTACCTTGTGCGACAAACCTAAATCATAGTCTACCGAAGATAGTTTTTGGATTAGTGATTTAACACCATCAAGGGTATCGTGGTCAGTTATTGAAAGTACTTCGATGTTTTTATCCAGGGCTGCTTCTATTAGTTCTTTAGGAGTATATGAACCATCTGAACCTGTTGTATGTGTATGTAGATCTATTAGCATGGTTTCACTCCATATATCCGAGGTTTCTTAACCTCTTTTTTATTGCTTGAATTTCTTCTTCGGTTAATTCGGATACTTCATCGTCTTTCTGCGTTTTTTCGTTCAAGCTTTCTGATGAAACCAGGTCTCTGAGTACATACACAACAAATTCTGTAACACTGCTGTATCCGCTTCCTTCGGTGATTTTTCGAAGTTTTTCGTAAAGTTGTCTTGGAATCTTTATGGTAACTTTATCGTTCATAACACTCTCTCCTTATTCTTAGGCTCTAATGTGAGTCTCTTATATAATATCAAAATTATGAGCAATAATCAAAGGTTAAGTTATTAGAAATCGTAAAACTCTTGATGATGCCAAATATAGGAAAACCATGGTATGCGCTTGTATTAGAGAAAATTTACCTTTAAAACCCTCCTGAACTGTTTGGACATGTAAATAAATCACAAGTGGAATTCTTAAAAGAGTTTTATTTCGCAGTAGGTGCAGCCCATAAAGATTATTAATAAAGAAAAACTTGAATCTGTTTAGTCAGGAGAATTTTCTTTGGGAAAAATTGAAGTGTGTGTTCAAATGAACCTCGATATAACTGATAAATGAAAGGCTTTTGTCACGTATAATAATATTTAAGGAGGAGATTCAGATGAAAAAGATATTAGGTATTGGGGCTAGTCCACGAAAAGGAGGAAATACCGATATCCTTCTTAGTTATTTGTCTAAAGGTGCGAGTAATCAGAATACTTTGGTTGAAGAGATCCATCTTCGTGACTACAGTTTTCAGTCGTGTATAGGTTGTGAACGCTGCTGAAAAACAAAAGAATGTACAGGTCTAAATGATGATATGCAATTGTTATACCCGAAAATCCGGGAGTCAACAGAATTGATTTTAGTATCACCAATACACAATTACAATGTATCTGCACTAATGAAAGCCTTCATAAATCGTCTATATTGCTTCTATGACTTTGGCGATAAGCGACCCGGAAAGTGGTCAAGCAGATTGGCCAATCAAGAACGAAAAGCGATAATTGCTGCAATTGGAGAACAAAGTGATAGTGAAGAAGGTGGAATGGATTTCACTCTTAAAGCCATGCGCCTTCCAATAGAAGCACTCGGATATGGGATTATTGCAATGATTCCGGTTCTGGGTACTTTTGAAAAAGGGAAAATAGAAACAAATCAAAAAATAATTGGTAAGGCAGAAAAACTGGGTAAACAAATGGCCAGGACTATTTAAGAAAAGGGTATCTGAGACTTATTACATTGTTTTGTTACGAAAAATGAAGATAAAGAAATGCTATAGATGCTTTAAGTGAAATTTGATTAATCTTTTTTACTGGAACTTATTTATGTTTTTTAGTACGAATAATCTGTTGAGAGATGATTGGAACAATATGTCTAGCTTTTTATGTTCCTTACTAGTATTCATAATTTTTTCCAATGAATAAATTGAAATACAAACGATTAAAAATTTTCTTTAATTTAACCACCCAAAATCTCTCCATCTCACATGTTAAAGAGTTTCATCTACAATCAAAAAATTATTGATTTTAAAGATCATAAGTGAAAACACCGCCTTCTTTTCCCTTGATTATTCACCTATCACAAATTCCAAATAAAAAAATTTGTTTTTTGAACTATTGTTAGAGTATAATTGTAGTGTAATACTCTAAATAGAGTGTAAAGAAAAAGGAGATTGAAATGTGGGGAGAAATAGGTATTTTTATAGTTGTAGGTTTTCTTGCCCAGCTTATTGATGGTGCGCTAGGAATGGCTTATGGAGTTAGTTCAAACACATTTCTTCTTAGTTTAGGAATACAACCAGCAATTTCCAGTTCCAGTGTACATATAGCCGAGGTTTTTACAACGGGCGTATCAGGTTTTTCTCATTTTAAGCTTGGTAATATAAACAAAAAGTTATTTTTAAAATTAATAATTCCTGGAGTTGCAGGGGGTGTTATCGGAGCATATATTCTCACTCAAATTCCTGGATCCATAATAAAACCTTTTATTGCTATCTATCTTGCAATTATGGGTATTTTGATACTTGTGAAATTATTTAAAAAAAGTGAATATAAAGAGGTCGACAAAGGATTAAAACCACTCGCTGTTATTGGAGGTTTTTTTGATGCAATTGGCGGAGGAGGCTGGGGACCTATAGTTACCTCTACTCTAGTAGCTAATGGCAATCATCCTCGATTTACAATAGGATCTGTTAATGCTTCTGAGTTTTTTGTAACATTAGCTGAAGCCATTACATTTATTGCCATACTTGGCATTGTAAGGTGGCCAATTGTTGTTGGTCTAATCATTGGTGGAGTTATAGCTGCTCCATTTGCAGCTTACTTATGCAAGAAACTGCCTCCCAGATTATTGATGCTCATAACTGGAAGTGTTGTTATATTTTTAAGTGTTAGAACAATGGCTCTAGCATGGTTTTGATTTTTGTTTTTAAGATAAACATTGAAAAGAGACACATATATATTATTTGAGTTTTGATCAAGAAAAAAATTCTTGGCAGATGAAATCATTTATTTTGATTTTTATAAGATATTATAAATGACTGTTTTAGCTTTAGACTAAATGGTAAAAATTTTTTCTAATATCCCTTATTAAGTTGTTTAGAAAAGGATTATAAATCCAAAACCTTTGTAATACTTTGTACTGTTATAATAATAAATAAGCGT
>JAYEJL010000175.1:0-1542 GCA_034660555.1 Thermotogota bacterium | reverse complement strand
TAGAAATGAAATCATCAAAATCAAGGAACTATGATGTCACTCATCGCAAGAGGATAAAAGAGCTGCTGGAGAGTGAGGACCGTTTCCGCTCAGTGGTGGAATCCATAAACGACGCCATCATCAATATAAACACTCGGGGAAAGATTACTTTCTGGAATAGAGGCGCCGAGAAAACCTTTGGATATTCAGCAGAGGAAGCGGTCGGCAAGCCACTCACCATTATCATGCCCGAGCAATTTCACAAAGTGTATCAAGATGGGTTAAAGCGGGCGGTTACCACCAGAAAAACTGAATTTACCGGAAAATCAGTTGAATATCCAGGAATCAGAAAAGACGGCAGCCAATTTCCGTTTGAGATGATCCTTTCGACCTGGAAAGCAAAAGAGGAAACTTTCTTCACAGCCATCCTTAGGGACATCACCGAGCGAAAGAAGGCGGAGGAGGAATTGATTCGCCTATCTAATGCTGTAAAAATGGCTACAGATAGCACCGTAATCACTGACTTAGAAGGAAAGATCATAGAAGTAAATGAAGCTACCTTGAAAATGTACGGCACTGACGGCAAAGGAGACTTGATTGGAAAAAATTTCCTTGATCTCATCGCTCCCGAAGACCGAGAAAAAGCGTCAGAGGGCCTGAAAGAGACACTGGAAGATGGATACGTGACAGAACGAGAGTATCATATTGTCACCAAGGATGGCAGTAAAATTCTTGTGGAGATGAACTCATCCATAATGAAAGGTGTGGATGGCAATCCGATAGGATTTGTAGGCGCAAGTAGGGACATCACCGAGCGAAAGCGGGCGGAGGAAGAGCTGCACAAAAAGAAAGCTGAACTGGAAGAGATAAACAAAGAGTTGAAGGATTATACTTATACTATTTCCCATGATTTAAAAGAACCCCTGCGCTCACTCCAAGCTTTCAGTAGTTTTTTGGTAGAAGACTATGGCGATCAATTGGATGAAGAAGGAAAGGATTATTTGGAGAGGCTGCATAAAGCATCCGCTAGGATGGGGGATCTAATAGAAGACTTGTTGAAGCTTTCGAGAATTGGGCGAGAAAAAATAGAGTTTAAAAGAGCGGATTTGAACGAATTGCTAAAAGAGGTAAAGAATGAATTGGCGGCCGCTCTTAAAGAAAGAAAAGCGGAATTGAGAATTGAATCGTTTCCAACAATAAAATGTCAGCGAACTTTAATGGGTGAGTTATTTAAGAACTTGATAAGTAATGGAGTTAAGTTTAACGAAAAGGAAAGACCAGTAGTTGAGGTTAAATGCGAAGAACGTAGGGATGAATATTTATTCAGCATAAAAGATAATGGGATAGGAATTGAAGAGAGATATTTAAAAAAGATATTCGGTATTTTTGAACGGCTGAATCCACGGGAGAAATACAAGGGTACTGGTGCTGGCTTGGCGATATGCAAAAAAATTGTTGAAGAATATGGAGGCAAGATTTGGGCTGAAAGCGAGGTTGGAAAGGGAAGCAATTTCTATTTCACTATTCCAAGGCATCGTTGAGGTTTAGTTCAATGTAATCCTT
>JAYEJL010000174.1:0-1543 GCA_034660555.1 Thermotogota bacterium | reverse complement strand
AAGCGGGTTGGTCCTGCGAAAGGCGGTTACTGGAGGATTATAGAAGGTGAGAACTAATCCTAAAACAAAACAGGACGGATGCAAGATGGCGGAACCGGTGCTTTTACCGGAGGGGTGGGTGGTGGCACGGCGGCTTGAGGAGGGGAGGTAGGATTCAATTTTCTGAGAATAAGCAGATTGATAGGTTGGTTTTCGAGTTGTAAGCAGGCGGGTAAAGGGGAAAATGTTTCGGAAAGCAAAAGATGCCGAGAAGCTGGTGAGAGATGGTGTGAGGGGTGGTGATGAAAGAGTGGTTTTTAGATAAAACCAGGGCTACCTGTTCGTTTTCACCATTGCCATACTGCATACAATCTTGGGAACGTCATACGGTGATAGTTCCTTCTCTTCCTGCTCTTTTAATCTATGCAACCCGTACTGGAAATAGATTTCCTTCAATCTGTCAAATAACGGCTTACCCTCAATTCCGCCTCTTCTTAATTTACCCAAATGCTGTAATATAATGTTGGATAAGGGAAAGCCGAAAACTCCCTTCAAACTTTCAATTTCCGATTTTATTTCTGGACTGTCCTCTACTTCATAATATCGCTGTAGTTTGTTTAAAACGTATCTTTGCTGCGGCTTCAATGTTTTCATCGCATCCTGCCTCGTTATTCGCTCTCCAACGTCTCTTCTGAATCGCTTCATTACTTTCGTAACGGATTTATTAAAGCCATCGGGCAATCTAACGGGATTTTCGTCCCTATCGCATTTGATTTTATTTAGTGCGGTAATTATGTCTATTTTAATCAGATTGCTATTTTTATCTGTGAGGAAAATCTTCTGGTAATCGCCCGCCTGACAAAATGTAAAATTCGCGGGTTCATTGCTGCTCTTCGCGGCTCGAATGCCGTCTGGCAGATTTTTAATATACTCAAAGTATTCAGGTTCGTTTTCTCTTATCTCCCGTAGTAATTCCTCGGCTTCGTTCATACCGAATAAATCTTCTGATAGTGGGTCGCTGCTAACTTCGAAGTCCTCGAGCTTGTAAGACATTTTTTCATAGATTGCGTACATCGCTTCTTCATTGATCTGCTCTGTTTTATCCAGAATACGCTCGTCTTCGCCTATCGTTCTGTGAATCTCATTTATTCTGCTTTGGATTCGTTCTTTCAAATGCAGATGCTTTTCGAGTTTCTTCTCAGGTAAGAAATTATGAACATATACGGTATCGGCTAAAGCGCCTATTCTGTCCAATCGCCCTATTCGCTGGATTAATCGCACGGGATTCCAATGTAAATCGTAATTGATAACGATAAAAGCATCTTGAAGATTGAGCCCTTCACTTAAAATGTCTGTTGAGACCAATATCCGTATTTCTTGTTCTCCTTCTCTTAATTCATAATTGTTCGATTTCGGGGCGAACCGCCTTATAACGCTCATTCTGTTCTTTTCTTTACTTGTGATGCGTCTCACATCGGAATCTTTTAAGTTTTGGTAGAGATATTCTGCGGTATCGGCATACTGAGTGAAGATGAGCACTTTTTCGGTGTTCATGGGTGGCTTT
>JAYEJL010000173.1:0-1544 GCA_034660555.1 Thermotogota bacterium | reverse complement strand
CTTGACTCATTATACAACTACATCAATGAAAAAAAAGGATATCTTGTCCACGTAACAGAAGTAGAAAATATCCATCAAATTATTGATAACGGATCGATTTTTTCAAAAGAGAAACTAAACAACTTGGGATTAAAAGTAAAGCATATTACTGACTCTACATCACAAACAATGGATTATAGAAAACAAACCCAATCTTATGTACATCTAGCTTACGATGAAAGTTACAGCATGTTCTCTGCAATGATCTATTATGGAAGATTAATCGATCCAGTCATAATAAAGATTGATCCTAGAATCATACTTGATAAACCGTGCAAATTCTCAGATTGTAATGCCTCTTCATACGATGCACGAATTGGTTCAGCAAAAGAAATCCTTCCCCATCTAGATTTCACTACTATTTATAAACCAAAAGATGAAATAAAATCCAAATGGGCTTTCAAATACTATAAAAGGCAAAAACAGGCTGAAGTTTTAGTGAAAAACGAAATCCCTTTAAATTATGTACTGGAAATACTAATACCTGAAAATTACGATGATTCAACTATAAATACGATCATTCCGATCAGAAAATGTAACACCAGAAGTATTTTAAGATATGACATCTAGGAGGTGAATTAATGAAACTTGATAATATCCAAGGAGCATTTATCGGTGGTGCAATAGGTGATGCTTTGGGTTTTCCACACGAAATGCTGAATAAATATAAAGGAATGACGGGGTTCTTTCCCTGGAGAATGGTTCGTTCGAACAAATACATAACAAAACATATCGATATAAAACCAGGAACCTACTCTGATGATACACAAATGATGCTTGCTGTAGCTCGTTCTATTAATTCAAATGGTTTCGATCAAAAACGCTTCGTATTTGAACTAAAAGAATGGCTCAGTTACGAGCTTGGTGGAGGGAAGGCCACCAAAAAAGCAGTAAGAAATATAAAATATAAAAACGATGAATTTTTGAACTTCTACGAAGGATATACAAAAGCTGGTGGCAATGGCACAGTAATGAGAATACTTCCCCATATTGTCTCTAGTGACAATTACAGTCAAATTCTTAAGAACGCTTTAGAAGACACACTTATAACCCATGGTTCACCTGTGGCAGTTTTAGGTGAAGTTTATTTTAGTAGTTTCTTGTATCAATTGTTTAATGGTGAAGAACCAATAAAAGCACATAAACAGGCAGTGAATCAAATCATGGATTTTAACTTAGCACAACATGTTAGCAATAAATGGTTGAAAAAGTGGAAATCAGTAAATGGTGAACCATACGAAAAAGTTGAAGAAAGAATTAAAAAACAGCTTCAGCAAAAATCATTACTACTGATCAGATTTTTAGAATTAAGCAAAACAGATAAAGATTATTACACTGCAATTGGAGCTACAGGAATGTATAAAGGCTCGGCAATAAACTCAACCCTTGCTGCAGTCTATACACTAATAAAGCATTTCACCGAAACTTTCTTAAAAACGATAAGTATCCCTTGCTGCATGGAAAATGCAGACACGGATACAGTTGGCTTAATGACAGGGATACTA
>JAYEJL010000172.1:0-35001 GCA_034660555.1 Thermotogota bacterium | reverse complement strand
TAAGATCTCCAGTCTTTATCTCGGGAAAAAGTTGCGTGATCTTTTCTTTGATGGTTGATGTAGAGGATGTATCATAAATTAATTTACCGTCTCTCAAATATTTGAAACCTACTCCAGAATGGGAGAGTATAAACCTTTCTACCGTCTCTGTAATCATTCTTCCCTCAATAGCTTTAGATTTTAGAAATTTTCTTCTCGCAGGGGTATTGTATAGTAAATCATATACTTCAACTGTTGTTCCAACATCTCTCGAAACAGGCTGTTCTTTCTTTATCTGGCCTGAGGTAATCTCTAACATTAATCCCAGGTCATCATTCTTTGCACGCGAAGAAATTTTCATTCTTGACACACTTGCAATTGTAGATAATGCCTCACCTCGAAATCCATAACTTACAAGTTTTTCAAGATCACTAAATCTTTCAATTTTACTGGTTGTGTGAGGTTTTATGGCCAGCTTCAGATCGTCGCCATGCATACCAACACCGTTGTCCATGACACTTATGTACTCTTTACCTCCATTTTTTGCTGAAATGACAATCCGGGTTGCTTCAGCATCAAGTGAATTTTCTATAAGCTCTTTTATGACAGAAAAAGCTCCCGTTACTACTTCGCCGGCAGCAATTTTCCTGACAATATCCTGTGAGAGAATCCTAATTGCCATTACTATCACAACTGTTCAATAGTTTTCTTCGCATTTGGAATATTATAATGGCTGCAGATGCAGCAACATTTAATGAATCAACATTTTTTTCCATTGGAATGGAGATACTGAAATCACATTTTTTACTCACTAATTGTCTAATCCCTCTGCCCTCACTTCCAAATACTATGCCACTTTTCTCCGAGTAATTTTCACTATAATAGGGTTGACCGTCCATTGTAGATGCGTAAAACCAGAATCCATCTTCTTTTAGGAGATCAATTGCTCTTGAAATATTGGTAACTATTGTTATTGGTATTCTAAAAGCTAGTCCGGTTGATACCTTTATCACTGAAGGGGTAATGCTGCAAGAACCCTTTTCGGGAATCAATATTCCATCAACTCCAGCCGCAACGGACGTTCTAATAATAGCTCCGAGATTGTGAGGGTCATTTATTCTATCAAGTAAAACAATAACGGATTTATTTTTTCTCGTTAACTTTTCACGCAATTTTTCAAATTCATTGTAAGGAAATTTATTGATTTCAATAACTACTCCCTGGTGTTTTTTTTCATCTGAAAGTTGTGCGAGTCGCTCGGCTGAAGCGCTTTCTACTTTGAAGCCTTTTTGGTAACAGGCTTCCTTCAAAAGATTTATTTGACCATCTGCATTCTTTTGATTTGTGAATATTACTCGTTTAACTTTAATTGTGTTATTTATGTTCAGAATCTCTTTTAGTACATTTCTACCATGAAGATACATGTTCACTCACCCTGTTCAAGATTAATAAAAGCTGATGGTTTTTACCTTTTAGAAAAAGGTAACCAACAAGTGCCTCAAGACCGGTGGCACGTTTATAATCTTTGTCATTGCCTTTTCTTTTTGCACCCTTTGAATTATAGCCTCTTCTAACAATATTCTGGCATTCTTTGGGAAGTTGATCCCAGATTTCCTGAAGAGCCTCGCTTTGACCCTCGGCACTAACGTAGTTTTTGGTCATTTGATGTTGATAAAATGTGCGTCTTTTGGTATTTTTCAATGTATGCAATCTGAAATAAAGCTCATAAACCGCATCTCCAATGTAAGCCAGAACGTCTGTTGAAAGTTCTTCAGGATCTATTTTTTGAACATTTTCAAAAAGGACATTGTTATCAGTCATTTATAAATTCCTCTATATTATTGACGACATATTCAATTTTATCAATGTTTTTTCCTCCTGCCTGAGCAAAATCAGGTCTGCCACCTCCACCACCGTTTAGTTCTCTGGCAATGCGCTGAGCGATTTTGCCTGCATTAAATCTATCTGTAAGATCTTCAGAAACCTTGACAACAAATACCACTTTGTTTTCAAATTTATTAAATATAAAAACAATACCGCTTTTCAATCTTTGCATCATAACATCAGCAGCATTTCTGATTACATCTACAGGAGAGTTGTCGACTATTCTAATGTGAACCTGATTACCCTCGACACTTGTACGTCTATCGTTTATTGGTGCGGAACCTGACAGGACCTTTTCTCTTAGTCGCTTGACCTCTTTCTCTTTTTCACGAACTTCTTGCTTGATAGTAGCTATTCGTTCGATAATTTTGTCTTCAACAGCAAGCATATCCTTTATTATGTTTAGCTTGTTGTAGTTATCTTTTAAGAGCTCATATGCGTTAAGTCCTGTAACTGCTTCAATTCTTCTCACGCCTGAAGAAACAGAACTTTCAGAAATGATTTTAAAAATACCTATTTCACCTGTTCTTGAAACATGGGTACCACCACAAAGCTCTTTGCTGAAATCGTTTATAGAAATAACTCTCACAATATCACTATATTTTTCCTCAAACAAAGCAGTAATATCTTCATTTTTGGCTTCTTCAAGGGACTTTGTTTTGATTTTGACAGGAATATCTTCGAGAATTTTTTCATTGATAATTTCCTCGATTTTTTCAATATCTTCTTTCTCGAGGGCTGAAAAATGCGTGAAATCAAATCTTAGACGCTCATTGTCAACTAGTGAACCAAACTGTCTAACATGATTTCCCAAGACTTTTCTTAGAGCTGCGTGCAATAGGTGTGTGGCTGTATGATTTCTTGCTGTAGATTTTCTTTTTTTGGCATCTACTTCCAGTTTCACTTTTTGGCCTTTTTCAAAGGTACCGTTTTCAACATATACTTTATGAGAAATTAGCTCATTGTTAGGGATGAATACATGTGAGACTACCGCTATTGAGTTATCAGACTTAATAACCCCTCTATCTGATACCTGTCCACCCTTTTCTGCATAAAAAGGCGTTTCTTTGAAAAATAATTCGCCTTCGTCCCCCTTTGTTAGTTTTTCAACTAGCTTTCCATCAGTAACCATATATTTGATTTCAGCTTCCAGGGTGAGTGTTTTATAACCTTCGAACTCCGTGTTGCCAAGTTTATTGTAAATTTCGTTGTAGATTGAAGAAGTTAAACCGTAATCTTTTTTTCCTTGCGCCTGTCTTGCTCTTTCGCGTTGTTTTTTCATTTCAGTTTTAAATCCTTCAGAATCGATTTTTACATCCTTATCCTGAACAATTTCTTCGACCAGCTCTACTGGAAAGCCATATGTATCGTATAATTGAAACAATTCCTTCCCGGATAGAACTTCATTGTGTTCGAGTATTTCATGAAGTCTTTTTGTTCCTTTTTCCAGGGTTTCAATAAATTTTTGTTCTTCATTTAACACAATATTTTTAACGAAAGAACATTTTTCTTTAAGCTCGAGGTAGATACCTCCCATTTCTTCTGCCACCACTTCCATTAATTTGTTTAGAAATGGTTTGTTGTTATACAATAACGAAGCGTGCAATACTGCTCTTCTAATAAGTCTTCTTAAGACATAACCTCTACCCTCATTGGAAGGCATTACACCATCAGTCACAAGAAAACTAACTGATCTAGAATGATCAGCGATTATTTTTATTGAAATGTCCGTTTTTTGATCCTTATTGTAACTTACGTCTAGTATTTTTTCGATTGATTTTATTATATTGGTAAAAAGATCGGTATCAAAAATTGTTTCAACATTCTGCATTATTGCTGAGATTCTTTCAAGACCCAAACCTGTATCTATATTTTTGTGTTTTAGAGGTATCAGTTTACCTTCTTCGTTTTGATTGAACTCTGTGAAAACCAGATTCCAGAGCTCTAAAAACCTATCACAATCGCAGCCGGGAGAACAGTTTTCAGGGTCTGGGCATGTTTCTGTTCTTCCTGTATCAACAAATATCTCTGAACAAGGTCCACAAGGTCCTGTGTTTCCTACCGGGCCCCACCAGTTCTCCTCTTTATCCAGTCTTACAATTTTTCTTTCCGGGATTCTAATATTATTTTTCCAGATATCATAGGCTTCATCGTCATCTTCATAAACAGATACCCAGAGTAAATCTTCGGGCATTTCAAGTACATCGGTTACATATTCCCATGCCCACTGGATAGCCTCTTTTTTAAAGTAATCATTAAATGAGAAGTTTCCCAGCATTTCAAAAAAAGTATCATGTCTGGCCGTTTTTCCAACTCTATCAATATCTACCGTACGAACACATTTTTGACATGTAGCAATTCTTTTATGTGGAGCTTTAGCTACACCCCAAAAAAATGGTTTAAATGGCACCATACCGGCTACCGTGAACATAAGTTGAGGATCTTTTGGAATAAGCGAACTACTTGGAAGAATAACGTGCTGTTTTTTTCGAAAGAAATCAAGGAAACTCGACCTAATTTCTTTGCTGCTCATATATTTCATAATGTACTTCCTCCTCAGGTATTTAGTAAAACAAGAAATATGTAAAACATCGGAGTAACAAATAGAAGCCCATCTATTCTATCTAACATTCCACCATGACCTGGAAGAATATTTCCTGAATCTTTTACATCATGATAGCGTTTTATTGCAGATTCAACAATGTCCCCAATGGTACCGAATACTGCTACTATCATTGCCAGAAGAAAAAAATGTGAGGGTCTTATAGCAATGGCGTCAGTAGTAAACAACTGTCTGAAAAACTCGTATATAAACATGAAAAATACTACAGAAAAATAACCACCAACTGCACCTTCAAGACTCTTTTTGGGACTATATGCCGGAGAGATTCTAGTCTTTCCAAAACTCAACCCAAAGAAGTAGGCGCCCGCATCAAAAACCCAAACTGAAGTTAAATTCAAAAGCGCGACAGAACCACCAAAGTTTATATAAATCGGATAAAAAAACGAGAGGTTTAATCCAATATAAAATATCGAGAAAATACTATTTGTCATCATTCTTTTTGCTTTTGTAATGTCCTTCACTGCGAGAATTATTATTGTTGAAGATGTTATCAGTGATAATGCGAAAATTAGTTCGGGCATCCTGAAATTGTCCTTTAGCGGATAAAGCTTGTCCAAAAGCAATCCATAACTTATTGATGTTATGGTTACAATAGCTACTATTGCCAATTTCAGGACCTGATGTCCATCATTTTTTAGAGTAAATTTTATATATTCGTAGGCTGCAAACAATATAACTGTTGCTACAAGCCCGATTAATGAGTAATAGTTTGCGAAGCATGCGACAACAAAAGGTGCCACAACTCCGGCGGTTATAAGTCTTGTAAATAGTTCTTTGCGACGTTCATTCATAATTCATATCCTAATTTTCAACACTACCAAATCTACGTTTTCTTCTAGAATATTCTTCAATAGCATCCTCAAAATCCTTTTCATCAAAATCCGGCCAGAGGATATCTGTAAAATAAAGTTCACTGTAAGAACACTGCCAAAGCATAAAATTGCTTAAACGCTTTTCTCCAGATGTTCTGATTACAAGATCGGGATCGGGAACATCTGGAAAATATAGATGATCAGAGATTGTTTCTTCTTCAATATCAGTAAAACCAGCTCTAATCATTTTTTTGAAAGCATCGACCAGTTCTGTTTTTGCGCCATAATTTAATGCGACAATTACATCAATTTTGCCGCAATGATTTGTTTTTGATTCTATTTTTTTACATACTTCTCTGGTTTTTGATGGAAGTTCTTCAATTCGACCCATGAATCTTAATCTGACATCTTCTGATATCATTTCTTCTATTCGTGATCCTAGATAGGTTACTACAAGCTGCAATAAAAAATCGACCTCTTCTCGAGGTCTTTTCCAATTTTCAGTTGAAAAAGCATATAAAGTGACATAACGAAAGTTTTCTTTTTTTGCTTCTTTTACTATTTTTTCTGCAACCTGGGCCCCTTTTTTATGGCCCTCCATCCGATCAAGACCACGTTTTTTAGCCCAGCGGCCGTTTCCATCCATTATAAAAGCTACATGCTGCAGAGCATTTTTCAAAATTCCATAATCTCCTTTGTTTTCTTCTCAAGGACTTGTTCAAGTTTATCTATATACTCATTTGTTAAATCTTGAACTTCATCTTCAAAGCGTTTAAGATCATCTTCAGTCATTTCCTTATTCTTTTCTGCTTCTTTAGCTTCCTTTATTGCTTCTCTTCTAATATTTCTAATGGAGATTTTGCTTTTTTCACATGTGTCTTTAGCATTTTTTGCCCATCTCTCTCTTTGTTCAGTTGTGGGCGCTGGAAAGTTCAATCTAATAACTGTTCCATCATTCATTGGTGTAAGCCCAAGATTTGATGCAAGTATGGATTTCTCTATTGTACCCAGTAAATTCTTATCCCATGGTTTTATAATAAGAGTCCTGCCTTCAGCAACATTTATCGTTGCCAACTGATTTATCGGTGTTGGAACTCCGTAGTAATCAACCTTTATTTCCTCAAGTATTGCAGGAGAAGGTCTACCTGTACGCATGTGACTATATTCTTCTCTGGTTTTTTCAACTGTCTTTTCCATCTTTTCCTTTGCATCTTTCAATATTTTATTTCTCATGATCTACCCCCTTGATTGTTCAGGCATTCTTTAATATGTTGGTTTGCGAACGAATTCTATTCGAAATTATATCATAATGTATGCTTTCATATAGTTATGGTTATGTTTACCTTTGTACTTCTTTTCTTGAATAAAATCCAGACATCTGGTAAAATTGCTTTCGATGTTTAATAGCAGGAGGTATTAAAAAATGTCAGAACTTTTAGGTTTTGTTTTATACGGTCCAGCCACTTCTGAACCTGCCCAAGGCGAGACTGCAGCCACTAATGGAGCAGGTGGAATGACAGGAATTATTATTTGGTTGGTAATAATGGTAGCACTTTTCTATTTCATGATTGTATTTCCACAGAAAAGAAGAGAAAAAAAGTTTAAACAAATGATGGAAAAGCTCAAAGTAGGAGATAGAGTAGTTTCTGCTGGTGGTATTATTGGTAAAGTAACAAATATGGAAAAAAACACCGTAAGAATTCGCACAGGAAAAGGTGCTGAACTTGATTTAACAAGGCGCTCCATTACAGCTATACTAGGGAAACAGGAAGGTACAGAGAACGTAGAGCCAGATGTTGAAAAGAAAAACCAATGAAGTAGTTTTGTCTTGAAAGGGGGTGCGCTGTCCGAAATTCGGACATAAAAAATGAGAGCAAACCAAAAAAGATTAATAGTAACAGTCGCAGTGCTCCTATTAGCTGTTTTGCCATTGATAATTCCTCGTGGTGGTGCTGAGGGAAATACTTATCTTGAAAAAATATCAAACAATATCAAACTTGGTTTGGATATTAAGGGTGGTACCCTGCTGGAGTACCAGATGTTGGCTGAAGGAAGTACTGAAGAGTTAAATTCGCTTGCAGATAGAGTAGTTCAGATATTGAGAAGAAGGCTTGACGCAGCTGGATTTACTGAAGCTACTGTAGAGAAAGTAATTTCGAGGATAAGTTACGGTGAAGAAATACCCCCCGTTAGAATTAGGGTTCAAATCCCAGGGATTACAGATATTGATAGAGCAGAAAGTTTAATCGGTCAAACAGGTCGTTTATATTTTGCAGATGTTATTGCAATAGAAACAAATGAATCGACCCCATCAATTCCTTCAAATGTCAGGCTTGAAGTAAGCAAACGAAGAGCCCGCGACGCTAAAGTATATTGGCTTAAGGATATCGATTTTGGAAAAATTCAAAACGGACAGGTTAATAACACCTGGTATCTCATAAGTACGAAAATCAATGTAAGCAATGATTATTACGAACTTGATGGTAGTACCATAGTTGATGCGAAACCTCTTGTAAATCAGAATCCTCAGCCCAGACAGGGTCGTTATATGGTTTCACTAAACTTCAATCAAACGGGAACTGATATATTTTCAAAAATTACTTCTTATAAATCTGGAATACCCGCTAATGATATTGAAAAGAGGCTCGCGATTATACTTGATGAAAGCGTAATTATTGCACCGATTGTCCAGTCAGCAATTAGAAATGGGCGAGCAGTAATAGAAGGAATCCAGACCGTTGAAGAATCAAGAGATATAGCAGTACTGGTAAGTAGTGGAAATCTACCGGTTGAATTGGATGCATTCAACAAGCAAATTTTATCTCCAACACTCGGTAGAGATATCATAAATGCCGCACTTTTAGCAGGAATTGCAGGTATAATTATTGTAATGATTTATATGATCGCAGTATATGGATTAATGGGAATTACAGCTGATATTGCTTTGGTTTTTAATACAGTATTGTTGTTCGGTATACTTTCATTAACTGAAGCAATACTAACACTTCCCGGAATCGCAGGTATCATTTTGACCATAGGAACTACTGTCGATGGAAATATTTTGATATTTGAAAGAGTAAAGGAAGAATTAAAACTCGGAAAAACTATTGAAAATGCCATCTCTAGCGGTTTTAGTAAGGTGTTCTGGACAATTTTTGATGCCAATCTAACAACTGTAATTGCCGGATTGGTACTTCTTTACTTTGGGACAGGCACAGTTAAAGGATTTGCAACCACATTGATAATCGGTGTTATTGGAGCAATGTTTACAAATCTTGTTGTTTCCAGAATAATCCTTTCCGGCATGGAAGGTGCCATTAATGTAGACCGCTATTTGAAAAAGGCTCGCGTTGAAGGGAACGATGCGCAATGAAACAATTTAATTTCGTAAATAAAAGAAAAATATTCATTATGATTTCATTAATAGTCATCGCTGTTGCATTAATATTCATTTTTAGTAAAAGCTTTAACTTTGGAGTTGATTTTACAGGAGGTACTGAAATAAGTCTCACCGTTTCTAATGTTGATACAACAGTTGGCGAAGTACGCGAGCACCTTGTTAAAGAAAATGAATTGTTTGAAAGTGCAAGAATTGTTAAACAACGTCCTCTTGCCGAAACACTTGAAGGAGAGACCGTTACCAAAGCAAGGTTTTCTGTTATTGTAGCAGGAGAAACGGCTAAAAAGCTTGAGGAAATTATAGTCAAAGCTCTTAGTGAGCCACTGGGTGTTAAATCAGATGACATTGTTTCGGTTAATACCATATCAGGTTTTGCAGCTCAGGAAATAAAAGGATATATGACAACAGCAGTAATTGTAGCAGTTGCACTTGTTTTACTGTATATAACCATAAGATTCCGATTTGTTTTTGGGCTGGGTGCTCTACTGGCTTTGATACATGATCTGGTGATTGTACTTGGGCTTTACAGTATATTCGGGATAGAATTTAATGCCCCGGTCATAGCAGCCTTACTTACATTACTGGGATATTCATTGAATGATACCATTGTTGTTTATGATAGGATAAGAGAAAATCTTAAAAAGCTTAGGGGTAAACCAATAACTGAAATTGTAAATTCAAGTATTAATGAAGTTATTATAAGATCTATTAATACCTCATTGACAACATTTATTGCAGTACTAGTTCTATACATCTTTTCTGGTGAGGTATTACAGCCCTTTGCATTTGGAATATTGGCAGGTGTTATAGTTGGAACATATTCTTCTCTTTATATTGCACCTCCCATTATTATTACATGGATTGCAAAAAGAGGGAGGACGCTTTAATTATTATTGAATACAAAAATATGGTGATGTATAATGTTTATTAAGTGGGGTCGTAGCGCAGCTGGGAGCGCGTCACAATGGCATTGTGAAGGCCGAGGGTTCGAATCCCTTCGACTCCACCACAAGAGGGACCGATCGGGTCCCTTTTTTGTTTTTCTGATTATTATTTTTGTGACTGTTTCCACAAGTCTTTACTCAATTGATGTTTCCTTTACGAAGGATAACTCAGTTTTGGAGAGAGTTCTAGAGATTATTAAAAAAACTGAAAATGAGTTGCTAATAGTAGCATTTTCACTTGATCATCCTGAAATAATAGATTCACTGAACAATCTTGTGGATAAAGGTGTTCATGTAGAAGCAATGGTTGATAATTCAACTATTCAGAGAACAATGCTATTAGATCCAGCATTTAAAGTAATTTGTGATTCTTCAGATGCACTTATTCATTCAAAGTTTCTTATTTCTGACATGAAACATTCGGTTATTGGTACAGGGAATTTTACACTATCCGGATTGCAGGGAGGACTAAATTCTTTCTTATTTTTTGATTCCAATGAAATAGCAAATGGTCTTTATGACTTTTATCATGCTGTAAAGAATGGTGTAAGCGTTAATGGATTTGCTTTTTCAGATTGTTCTTTTTATCTTCTGCCTTATTCTAACCTAAAGGAAAAAATTCTTGATAAAATGCTTAGAGCAAAAGAATCAATTTACATTGCTGCATATGCTTTTACAGATTACGATTTCCTGAGTGTAATGAAGCTAAAGTCAATTAAAGGAATCCAGATACGTTGTTTGGTAGATAGCTGGACCTTCAACTATGGAGAAATCGTTTCTTATTTGAACAGACCTTTCCTAATAAGACGTGTAGGAGCTCATAAATCGCTGCATGAAAAGACAATAGTTGTTGATAATGAGATCGTAATAACAGGGTCAGCTAATCTAACATATTCTGCTTATGAAAAGAACAGGGAATTAATTGTTATAATTAAAAATAAAGGAGTTGCGAAGAAATTTCTGGATTACTTTAATTATATTTGGGAGGTATGGGGAGATGATTATTAGAGTCGGACTTGCTCAGATAAACACAACGGTAGGTGACATTGAACAAAATCTAGCGAAAATAAAAGAATACGTAAATAAAGCAAAGGGAAAGGATGTTGACATAATTGTTTTTCCTGAACTTACCATTACAGGTTATCCTCCCGAAGATTTGCTCTATCGGGTAGATTTTATTAAAGAAAACCTTTCAGCTCTTGAAACGATTAAGGACTATACGAGCGATTCTGATATTACTGTTATAGTAGGATTTGTTGATTTTAATACAGAATTATATAATGCGGCTGCTGTTATCCAAAATGGAGAATTAATAGGAGTACATAGAAAAAATCATCTTCCTAATTACACTGTTTTTGATGAAAGGAGATATTTTTCAGCAGGAGATGATTCTTTAGTATTAACCAATGGTAGGATTAAATTGGGAGTAAATATATGTGAAGACATATGGCTTCCAGCAGGTCCCGGACATGATCAAACGAAATTTGGAGCAAATTTACTGTTGAATCTTTCCGCTTCTCCATATATTTCAGAAAAACATTTTTCCAGATTAAAACTACTTCAGACAAGGGCAAATGAGTATTCATGTGTAATTGGCTATTGTAATCAGGTTGGTGGTCAGGACGAACTGGTTTTTGATGGAAGAAGCCTTATAGTTTTGCCTAACGGAAAAACCTATGTTGCTGCTGATTTTGAAGAAGAACTGCTTATTGGCGACATTGATCCTTACGATGCCATTACACTGAATCTGCTTGAGGGAAAAAGAAAGAGCTATACAATTTTCAAAAATGTGAACGAAAAAAAGATAACATTTAAAGGAAAATCAAAACAGGAATACATTCCCGATTATAAGGAACCAGTCTGGTATAGAGAAGAAGAGATGTTCAAAGCGCTTGTTCTGGGTTTAAAGGATTATCTTGTTAAGAATGAATTTAAAAAAGTAGCGTTAGGATTAAGCGGTGGGCTAGATTCTTCATTGGTTGCTTGTTTGGCAACTGAAGCAATAGGAAAAGAAAACGTCGTTGGAGTGTTCATGCCTTCTGAATATACCACGGAACAGAGCAAAGAAGATGCAATGAAACTTGCAGAAAATCTGGGAATAAATACCTTAACAATACCTATTAACAAAATTAATTCATTGTATCTGTCATCATTAAATGAGTTTTTTGCAAACACAAAACCTGATGTTACCGAAGAAAATATTCAGGCAAGAATTAGAGCAAATATCTTAATGGCACTTTCAAACAAATTTAACTGGATAATTTTAGCTACCAGCAATAAAAGTGAGCTAGCAACAGGATATGGGACGCTTTATGGAGATATGGCTGGTGGTTTTGCACCGTTAAAGGATGTATATAAAACAGATGTATTCAAGCTCGCCATTTTCTATAATTGTTTTAGGGAAAGCAAAATAATTCCAGAAAGGATAATTGAGAAGCCCCCTTCAGCTGAATTAAAACTGGGACAGAAAGACGAAGATATATTACCACCTTACCATGTACTTGATACTATTTTGAATTTCTTTTTTGAAGAAAGATTTTCACCAGAAGAGATTGCTGAAAGAGGTATAGATATGGAGATAACTCGTGAAGTCCTTACAAGGATTAAGAACAGTGAATACAAAAGGAAACAATATTGTGCTGGAACAAAGATTTCGCGATGTTCATTTGGCAAAGACTGGAGGATGCCCATTAGCAATGGTTACAGAAAATAATAAATTTAACGCCATTGTCATTGATATAGATGGGACATTCATAGATGATAACGAAGAACTACCTGCTGATAATCTCTCGATCCTGAATTTCATTATTAAAAAAGGTCTCAATGTGATTTTCTGTAGCGGAAGAATGTTGCAGTCTGTGGAAACGTTTTTACAATCAAACATTGGTAGTATGTTTCCAATAATTTCCTATAACGGTGCAATGGTAAAACTGAATGATCGGATTATTCTTGATAAAAAGATTTCTTCATCGCTTGCGAGTTCGATTGTGAAAGAAGCACTAAAAGAAGGGCTCTATATTCAAGCTTATGTCAACGATGAATTATATGTGTCGGAAGACAATAAAAAGGCTGATGATTATGCAAGGCATTCCAGTGTGGAATATCATATACCTAAAAATATCCTGGACTTTGTTAAAAATCATGAACCAACAAAACTCTTAATTATTGATGAAGCGGAAGAACTCGAAACAATTGCAGAGAAATTCAGAAGAAGATTCAGTGGAGTTGAAATAGTAAGGTCTTTTCCAACATATCTTGATATCATACCCTCGAATACTGATAAAGGAAAAGCTCTGAAGGTTCTCTGTGAAAAGATGGGAATATTGCCTGAAAAAATTGTAGTTTTCGGAGATAACAATAATGATGTGGCTGCCTTTAAAGTGGCAGGTTTATCAGTTGCCATGGGAAACGGAACAAAAGTTGTAAAAGAAAACGCTGATATCATAGCTCCAACAAATAATGATGCGGGGTTCGCAAAGATAGTTAAAAGCTTATTTAGGAAGAACTATTTTTGAAGCGTTTTTAAAAATTCAAAAATATTATAACTTTTTGGATTCAGTTTGTAGATTTTGTCTGCTGCTTTCAAATAATAGTCGTTAGCCCATGCAGGACTGTGGTTTAATTCATCGATAAACGTTGAAACAACCTTTATGTTATGTCCTCCGTTTGCCGAAGCATCAATTTTTATAAGGTTTTTCAGGATATCATCCAGCGATTGAGATACTGGAGTACCAGTTTCGCTACCAGAGCCGCCTCTTTCATCAAACATGATTTCAGCATACATTGCCTGAACCAGAAGCGCACAAACAGTTCTTATGGTACTGTGCCTCTGGAAGTATTGTTTTGAGGCGTGGAGATAGTTTAAAAGGTGTATTAAGTAAAATGAAGTATCTAAACGTCTTTCTGATATAAACTTAAGTGAGCTTATAAGAAGTGCTTTTCTTATACTTTCAACACTATAGCCATTTCTAAAACTATTAAAGATTTCAGTGATAATTCCTTTACGGTAATAAAGTGAGTTATATACTGCGTCAAATAATTGTTCATTTATAGGAACAGTATTATTTACCCACTTTTCATCTATATCGAAGTTTCTTGACACCCTGTCGTAAAGTGGAAATATCACCGGAAAAGAGGTTAAATATCTTAGAAACCATCTATAAAATTGTTGTGACAGCCTGGGGAGTCGTTCAATGAGATCAAGTGTTTTTTCCAGTGCTATCGCTTTGTGACCAAGATTTCTGGCATTTCTAAAAGTTGTTTCTTCAACTGATACTATACTCATGAAGTAAAGGATATCTTCTATTTCTGGTTTAAGCGAGATATTTACATCCTGAATTTCCTCAAATATTTTTATTGTTTGCTGTGTATCACCTGATAAGATCGATTCGCCCAGAGATTGCAAATTCAGGCTTCCCTGTGCAACTTTTCCACGAAAGTTTAATTTTGATTGTTCTGTCCAAAAATATTTCTCCTTTAGATTATCGCATGCCTGTAAGAAAACCAGTGAAGCAAGTTCTTCATAATGGTCCATTATTTCTAGTGCCGCACCCATGACCAGTGGACCGTGGTTTGTGATAATTAGCTTCAAACTATTAGAACTCACGTCCCATTCGGTATAACTATCTGCACCAAGGGAATATTTAAGGTCAGAAAAAAGTCTGTAAAGAAAATCATTTGACTTCTTCTTAGAAGCCGCTTTATATGCTTTTTCTAGAAATATTTCTTTTTCCATATTCTTCCATTCACTGGCTTTCATAAATTTCGCCTGCCCTTTTTCCAACTTCTTTACTTGGAATAATCCCCACATCTCCAATTAAGTATCCATCTTCGTCTTTAAGACGTACAATAGTCATTTTAACTGTAAATGAGTTTCCCTCTTTAGTATAATTTAACATTTTTCCCTGCCAAATACCTTTATTAGCAAGGTATTCATTTATTGAATTTCTCAGTTTTTCATCGATATCTACAATACCATCAGAAAGCTTTTTGCCTCTAACCTCTTCTACGCTTTCGTAGCCATGTTCTTTCAACCAGGAATTGTTCACGTACAATATACAACCTTTCATGTCTGAAGCGATAACTAAATCATGTAAATGATCCAGCAAAACTGCTCTTTTTTTTACTCTTTCGAGCGTATTGTAGAATTCAGTCATATCCTTTGCAGTCACTATATAACCTAAAAATTCATTGCTCTCATCTTCCAAAACCTGTTGATAGGAGTATTCGAGCGTTATTTTCGTATCACCTTTTTCATAAATATCAATTGTTCCTCTATTCTGCATTAATTTAAGCTTTTCAAAGAATGTGTCCAGAAAACTTGCCAGCATTGGATTTTCTTTATTATTTATTGAAGAAATCTCTTCATTTTTGATTCTGAAAAATCTCATTGCTATTTCATTTAGATACAATATTTCATTTTTTTCATTAATTACAATAATTATTTCTGAAATGTTCTGAAGAAATAAAGAGTGAAACTTAAGTTTTCTTCTTAATTCCAGTTCCTCTGTAACATCTCTCCCGATGGTCAGGATATATGTTCCTTCATCAGTGTATAATAAGCTTTTTTTAGTATCCACAATAAATGTTGTTTTATCATTCTTTATATGTTCTTCTTTTCCTTCCCATCTTCCTTTATTATCTAACTTTTCAGCGATACTTATTTCTTGTTCTGAATCAGAAAGGTAATTCTTTTCCTTAGTACCAATCATTTCTTCCATTCTATAAGCATGTTTATCAGCTGCATAACTATTCAAATATATAATTGTACCGTTTTCATCAGTAGCATATGCGATTTCTTCAGCATTGTCCAGGAAACGCCATTGTAGCATAATCTCTTTCATATTTCGTTTTTGCAATGTAATGTCCATAAAGGTGAATTGAATGACTCTTTCTGCTCCATAAATCGTTTCAGAAGAACTGTATCTTACATCACGTTTATCACCAAGATGAGTTTGAAGCTTGCATTCCAGGTTTGTTTTTGGTTCAGAACTAAGTATTAATGCAGTATCCTCTTCTGAAACAACAAAATCAGACAGTTTCATGTGAATTAGTCCATCACCCTGATATCCCAGTACTTCCTTTGCGACTTTATTGGCAAAAAGTATTAATCCATCATTTTTACGCAGGACCAGCATCCCACAACCCATACTATTTACAAGGCTGAGATATTTTTCCTTTTCAAATCCCAGAATTCTTTCCAGCTGTTGTTTTTCAACGATTAGATTGACAATATTGTTCAGGTAATTAAGATATCCTGGTCCTTTTAGTATGTATTCATCTTCGGCAAGACAATACTTCTGTACTTCTTCCATGTCAGAAGCAAGAAATATGTATGGTACATCACTTTCTTTTGATTTTTGAACTATATTTTCATCAAAATAATCAAAGATTAAAAGGTCAGAGAATAGCCAGTGTTCTTTTTCTACATGTTCTGTGTATCTCACTTCATAAAAATCATGAAGAGCTTCTATCAGCCTTTTAGCGTCTTTATTTGTTCTTGCAACAACAATGACCCTTTGTTTGGAAGAATCCTTATGCAAAATTATTCCTCCCTTAAATAGAGGAATTTAATTAACAGTGATTAGCCTTGTAAGCATTTTAACACAGATTTAACTAAATTCTGAAAGCAATCTTAAAATAAACAAAAAAAGGAGCCTTATCGGCTCCCTGGAGCAGGCGATGAGATTCGAACTCACAACCTCAGCCTTACCAAGGCGGCGCTCTACCTTTGAAGCTACGCCTGCTCAATCATGAAAATCATATCATAGCAAATTACATCTTTCAACCCTCTGTTTCCTGTCTATAGCTAACCACGGGTGATCTCGAAGCCGTTACTTCATCTAATCTTCTTACGGGAGTAGTATAAGGTGCCTTCTTAAGTTTTTCGGGATCATTTCTTGCTTCGACTAGGATTTCCTTGATTATACTGATATAATTATCGATATTTTCTTTGCTTTCAGTTTCAGATGGTTCTATCATCAATGCTTCGTTAACTATTAAAGGGAAATATATTGTTGGGGGATGTACATTATAATCGAGCAATTTCTTTGCAAGGTCAATGGTTTTAACGTTGTAATCATCAACAAGTACTGATCCATCAAAAACAGCTTCATGCTTGCATATACCTGGAAATGCTGTAGGTATCATAGTGGACAGTTTTTTTCTGAGATAATTTGCATTTAGCACTGCCATTTCACTTGCTAATCTTAAGCCGTCCTTTCCCATCATCAGTATGTAAGAATACGCCTTCACAAGAACATTGAAGTTACCAAAAAAGCTTCTTACCCTGCCTATCGAGTTATTGAGATTCCATTTTAAGTAATAGCCTTTCTCATTGTCTAAATCAACTATCGGAACAGGAAGATAATCCTTTAGGAATTCAGCAACTCCAACCGGACCACTTCCGGGTCCGCCCATACCATGTGGAGTAGAAAAGGTTTTATGCAAATTTAAGTGAATTATATCAAAACCCATGTCACCTGGTTTAACCTTTCCCATAATAGCGTTAAGATTGGCACCATCATAATACATCAATGCACCCTTTTCGTGGGCGATTTCAGTAATTTTACATATATCTTTTTCAAATAGTCCAAGTGTATTTGGGTTTGTGAGCATAATTCCAGCAACATCTTCATCTATCTGCTTTTTAAGATCTTCAAGATCTACGATACCATTATCATTTGATTTTATTTCTACTACGTCAAATCCAACCATTTTTGCAGAAGCAGGATTTGTTCCGTGTGCAGAGTCAGGAATTATTACCTTATTTCTTTTTTCACCTTTGCTTCTGAAATATTTCTTAATGATTAGCATTCCTGTGAGCTCGCCATGAGCACCAGCAGCAGGCTGTAAAGTAAAAGACTTCATTCCTGTGATTTCACTGAGCAATTTTTTGAGGTCATACATTAATTCAAGAGCACCTTTGAATGTTTTTTCAGGTTGATAAGGATGTAGCTCTGTGAAACCGGGTAAAGAGGCAATACTTTCATTTATTCTTGGATTATATTTCATGGTACATGATCCGAGGGGATAAAATCCGGAATCAACTGAAAAATTCTTTTTTGAAAGATTATTGTAATGTCTCACAACTTCTGTTTCGCTTGATTCTGGAAGAGAAGGGTCTTTACTTCTAAGTAACTCTTCAGGGATTGCTTTTTCGATTTGTACTTCAAGTGAATCTTCATCTGGAAGACTGTATCCTGTTCGATTTTTTCTAGATTTTTCAAAGATTGTCATAGTATCTCCTCCAGTTTTCCAGCAAGAAATGTTATGTCATCATTGTTAACTGCTTCAGTCGTACAGAACAAAGCGCAATTTTCCATATTTGGGAAAAATCTCTCAAGAGATAGTGGCCCAAGAATTTTCTCTTCCAGCATTTTTTCATTTATTTCTTCAATTGTTTTATCTTTATTTATTCTCAGAACAAACTCATGAAAGAAAGGACCATCGAAAACGGGAGATATACCCTCAATTTTTAATAATTTTTCGTACAAGTAATGGGATTTTTTCAAACACCGCGTTGCAATTTCTTTAATTCCATTTTTTCCCATAAGGCTCATATAAATACTTGCAAGCAATGCATTAAAGGAATGATTGGAGCAAATGTTGGAAGTAGCCTTTTCCCTTCTTATATGCTGTTCCCGTGTTTGAAGAATCATTGCATAACCCGTTTTACCATCCAGATCCTTTGTTTGCCCAATCAGTCTTCCTGGAGTTTTTCTTATATATTTTTCTCTTGTTGCAAATAAACCAAGACCTGGTCCACCAAGATTCATTGGATTTCCTAGTGGTTGTCCTTCACCAACAACAATATCAGCGCCGAGTTTTCCAGGTGCTTCAAGTAAGCCTAACGCAATTGGATTAATCACAGCGATAAGTAGAACCTTTTTTGGTAATAGTTCTTTTATTTTGACCAGGTGTTCTACAATACCAAAGAAATTTGGATATCCTAGAATAAGTGTTGCTGTATTTTCTGATATTTTTTCTTTTAGATCTTCAAAATCCAAATTACCTGAATCAGCTGAATATTTTACTGGTATAACATTTAAATCTGCTCCAAAGCAGTAGGTTTTTAAAACTTCAATGTACTCAGGATGAAGTGATGATGCAACGAGAACATCTTCTTTTTTTGTTATCCTGGCGGCCATTAATGCTGCTTCTGCTGTAGCTGATGCTCCGTCATACATTGAAGAATTAGCGATATCCATACCAGTTAGCTCAGTGATCATGGTTTGGAATTCGAAAAGCATTTGTAATGTACCCTGGGAAACTTCAGCCTGATATGGCGTATAAGCGGTTAAAAATTCTCCTCTTGAAGCAAGTGAGTTTACTGCAGCAGGTATCAAGTGTTTATAAACACCAGCTCCTCTGAAAACAGCATAATCATCGAGAGATGAGTTCAACTCTGATAGATGTTTCAATTTTCTCCTAAGAGAAAACTCATCAGAAGCTTCAGGTATATCAAGATCGCTGTCAAGCCGATTGGGTACATCATTATATAGTTCATCAATGCTATTTACTCCAATCTCGGTCAGCATCTCCTTTATTTCTTTTTTGGAATGCGGTATATAAGGGTTGTTACTCATTTTAGCCCTCCTTTTCGTAGAACTCGTCATATTCCTCCTTGTTCATTAGTTTATCAAGTTCAGATTCGTCTGAAAGCTTTACTTTGCAAATCCAGCCTTTTCCTTCTGCATCTTCGTTAATAATTTCTGGTGAATCTTCAAGATCTTCATTTACTTCTGTGATTTCACAGGTGACTGGAGAATAAATATCACTGGCAGCTTTTACCGATTCAACAGTACAAAGCATTTCACCTTTGTTAATTTCATTACCAGCTTCTGGGAGTTCAACATAAACAATGTCACCCAATTGATCCTGGGCATAATCGGTTATACCTATTACCCCAATTTCTCCTTCTTTTTTTACCCATTCATGTGATTTGCTGTACTTAATCATCGTATTAGCCTCCCTTTATTCAATTTTTTACTGAACCTCTATAAAAAGGTAACTTCACTATTTCAGCTTCTACTTTCTTCTTTCTTATCTCAACTTCAACATTTGTACCAGTTTTTGCTGTACCTTTATCGATGTAAGCAAGGGCTAAACTTTTTTTAAGAGTAGGTGCAAACATTCCACTGCTTATCCAACCAATTTCTTTGTTATTGAGATAGACCTTATGTTCGTGCCTTGGTATTGCCTTATCCTTTATCTCCAATCCTCTTAATTTACGTGTTATTCCCTTTTCTTTCTGTTCCAAAAGTGCCTTTTTCCCAATGAAGTCCTTTTCAAATTTGACGGTCCATTTCAAAGGTGCTTCAAGTGGTGTAATAGTTTCATTCAGGTCATTACCATACAACATATAGGTAGCTTCAAATCTAAGTGTGTCTCTAGCACCAAGTCCGGCAGGTAAAATTTCCTTTTCATTACCGATTTCTAAAATTTTTCTCCATAATGGTATTGATGCTTCCCTGTCCACATATAATTCAAATCCGTCTTCACCGGTATATCCGGTTCTTGACAACAACGTTTCAATACCACTTACTCTGCCCTGTGTGAAATGATAGAAATCGACTGTTTCAAGGTCTATCTGAGAAATCATGCTTAGTAATTCCTGTGCCTTCGGCCCTTGAAGGGCTAGCTGTGCCATTTCATCAGATTTATTGTTAATCTTTACATCAAATTTGTCCTTTTGATTCTTTATCCACTTGAAGTCTTTATCTGTATTTGAAGCATTTACTACAAAAAGAGCCTTATTATTTGCCATTCTATATACAAGAAAATCATCGATAATTCCACCTTTTTTGTTGCACATAGGTGTGTAGCAAATTTGGCCATTTTTTAGTTTACTCACATAATTTGTTACAAGATAATCAGCAAAGTCGATAGCGTCAGGACCAACAATTTCAATTTCACCCATATGAGATACATCAAACAAACCGGCGAACTCTCTTACCTGCCTATGTTCCTTTATTATGGAACTATACTGTATGGGCATTTCCCAACCTGCAAAATCAACCATTTTAGCCCCATTTCTTAGGTGCTCTCCATATAACGGAGTTTTTTTACTCTTTGTCATTATTATTCTCACTCCTTTTCAAATCTTCAATTATGGTTTTGGCTTCTTCAAGATGTTCTTCGTCCACATATATATCAACCATTCCACCAGCACCAAAATATACATTATCCATATATGCCATTTCTGTGGATTTCAGGTCTACTTTTATGCCTTCATTTTCAAGGATTTCTTTAAACATTTTAGCCTGGTGATAATAGACAGCTTCCTTTAGTTTTTTCACTCTTCCATCCCCTGTTACGATTATAGCATTAGCAATGAGCGTTGATTAATCGCTTGTACAATTGAATATGAGAAGTTCCAGGCCATTATTGTGATATAATTTCGCAGGAATACACTTTTTGAAATGATTCGAGGGGGTAATTATTGTGATAAATAGACTTGGCATACTTACCAGTGGCGGTGATTCACCAGGTATGAATGCTGCTTTGAGAGCTGTTGTTAGAACAGCAGTTACCGAAGGAATGGAAGTGTTGGGAATAAAAAGAGGTTATGCTGGTTTACTTGATGAGGAAATAATCACTTTAAATTACGATACTGTTGGCGGGATAATGGAGCGAGGTGGAACAATATTAAGAAGCTCACGATGTGAAGAGTTCAAGATGGAAGAAGGAAGAGCAAAAGCAATAAAAGTGCTTGAAAAGAATAGAATCGATGGCCTTGTAGTAATTGGCGGAGAAGGTACATTAACCGGTGCCATGTTGCTTTCCAACGAAGGTAATATTCCAGTAATTGGTATACCGGGAACGATAGATAACGATATTGCACAAACTGATATGTGTATAGGTGTAGATACCTGTTTAAACACAGTAATAGATAACATTCAAAAGTTGAAAGACACTGCGAGTTCTCATGAACGAGCGTTTATTGTTGAAGTTATGGGTAGAGAATCTGGTTATGTGGCACTTACTGCCGGTTTAGCTACTGGTGCAGAAGCAGTTATTATTCCAGAAAAGCCTGTTGATTATGAAGCACTGGCTGAAAGAATATGGAATGAACGAAAACGTGGAAAGGTAAACTGTATAATTGTAGTTGCTGAGGGCGCAGCGAGTGCTTATACTGTTGCGAGACATATGGAACATAGGATCGGTTATGAAACCCGTATAACCATTCTGGGGCACGTACAGCGCGGAGGTTCTCCCACTGCGTTCGATAGAATGCTTGCTTCAAGGATGGGTTATTATGCAGTGGAATTTTTGAAAGAAGGAGCTTCCAAAGAAATGGTGGCTTTGCAATCCAGTAAGATAACAAATATGCCACTTGAGAAGGTTCTTTCAGAGAAAAAGAAACTTGATACGAAACTAATAAAAATTGTAAACATTCTTTCTTAGTACGAATGGAGTGATTTATTTGAGAAAGACAAAAATCGTTTGTACCATTGGACCATCTACAAGATCGAAGGAAATGCTAAAAAGTTTGATTAAAGAAGGCATGAATGTTGCAAGATTAAATACTTCACATGATGATATTGAAGGTCATAGTAAAAATATAAGAACGATAAAGCAGGTTAGGGATGAATTAAAAAAGCCTATAACAATTCTTGTAGATCTTGCTGGTCCAAAATTAAGAACCGGTAATTTTAAGAATGATGAAGTGAAACTTGTTAAAGGTAAAGAATTTATATTGACCACTGATTTAGTTGAAGGAGATGAAAACAAAGTAAGTGTTAACTATAAGGATCTTCCTAAAGAATTGGATAAGGGAACAATTATACTGGTTGATGATGGAAAGATAAAACTTAAAGTTAATAAGACGGACGAAAAAAACGTTTACACAAGGATACTTAATGGTGGAAACATAAAGAATAGAAGAGGGATAAATGTCCCGGGTGTTGATACCGGAATCTCAGCAATAACGGAGAAAGATAGAGAATTTATAAAGCTTGGTATTAAGGAAGATGTTGATTATTTTGCACTGTCCTTTGTCAGAAAACCTGATGACGTATTAAAGGCAAAAAAAGAAATCGAAGATGCAGGGGGAAATATTCCAGTAATATCCAAAATAGAGACTGCACAAGCTTTGAAGTACATAGATAAAATTGCTGAGGTTTCTGATGGATTAATGGTTGCCAGAGGAGATTTGGGAGTTGAGATTCCAGTTGAGAGAGTACCTGTTGAGCAAAAGCGAATTATCAAGCAGGGCAACCATTACAGAATTCCCGTTATTACGGCAACGCAGATGTTAGAATCAATGGTGGAAAATTCGACACCTACCCGTGCTGAAGCCACAGATATTTCAAATGCAATTATTGACGGGACGGATGCCATTATGTTATCTGCAGAAACTTCAATAGGTAATTATCCGCTTGAAGCTGTAAAGGTTATGAACTCAACTTCAACATATACAGAAAAGTATCTCGCAAAAAATCAATCACTTACACAATGGACACGCACACACGTTATTACTGATGATCATACAGATGCCATATGCAGGGCTGCCTGGGGTATCAGTGAGAATCTTAAAATTAAGTTAATTGTTTCCTCAACATATTCGGGTCACACGGCGAGAAATGTTTCAGGTTTTAGACCTTCTTCTCATATACTGGCTGTCACTCCAAACAAAAAAACTTATTTTCAGCTTGCTCTGGTCTGGGGAGTGATACCTTTACATTTAACATTTGGTAAAAGCATTGATGAAATGGTTGAGAAGGCAGGGAGAAAAGCTCGAGAACTTGATTTGCTTGAGAAAGATGATACATTTATAATCACTGCTGGGGTACCGCTAGGAGTAACCAATACAACCAATATTTTGAAACTTGAAAAGGCATAGAAATCCACTCTTTAAAATAGTATCGTTGTTATGATAAACATGTGAAAAAATCAGATCGCTTTCGACCTGACTTTTTTATTTGGTATAGGTTTATGCTGAATTAATTAAACGACAAACAAAATTTCACAATTTTGATATTAGTTTTAAAATTATAGATGAAAGTGTTCTACCACATTTTCTGGCGGCTTCTATTACTTCTTCTGCAGTCAGAGGCTCTAAATCATCTGCAACAGCTCTATCCGATATAGCTGAAATACCTAGAACCTTTATCCCAGCATGTCTTGCTGCGATAACTTCAGGTACTGTAGACATTCCAACAGCATCAGCACCAAAATGACGTAGCATTCTAAGTTCAGCTGGAGTTTCAAAATTAGGACCCGCTACACCAACATAAACTCCCTCATAAATACTAAATCCTAGTTCTTTGGTACAATGAAGTGTAAGATCTCTTAATTCTTTATTATAGGGTTCACTCATATCAGGGAATCTTGGACCCCATTCTTCGAAATTCGGTCCTATGAGAGGATTATCTCCCATGAAATTGATATGATCTGTTATGATCATTGGGATACCAACCTCGAAGTCTGGGTTAAGACTTCCTGCTGCGTTCGTAACAATAAGTTTTTCAACCGCAAGCTCCTGTATAACTCTTATAGGGAAGGTAACCTTTTTCATATCGTAGCCTTCATAATAGTGAAATCGACCATTTAAAAGAACAAGATTTTTTCCATGATAAGTACCAAATTTCAATTCGCCTTTATGACCTGGTGCCGTTGACTTTGCAAATTCTGGTATCTCATCATATTCAAATGTTTGTTCAATATCTATTGTTTCTGCAACTTCGCCAAGACCAGTACCAAGAATTAATGCGATTTCAGGTCTATTACTTATTCTTTCATTAAGGAATCTTGATGCTTTTCTTACGTTTTCTACATAGGTTTTTAGGGCTTTCTGTTTTTCCAAAATTGACATAGTTTAGAGGCCTCCTTTCACTGCTTAGATTATATCAGAGTCAAAGTAATAATTCCATAAGCATGATATAATCTCACAGAAATGGTCAACAATAAAGGAGGGTATCTATGCGTTTTTCAGAATTTTATGCTCCTACATTACGTGAAGCTCCTTCAGAAGCTGATCTCCCCAGCATAAAATTGTTAATTAGAGGGGGATTTGTGAGAAAGGTGGCTGCTGGCGTATATGTTTATCTTCCTCTGGGTTTAAAAGTTTTGGAGAAGATTCAAAATATCGTTAGAGAAGAGGTGAAAAGAATAGGAAGCCAGGAAATCATGCTTTCCATCATCCAACCTGCTGAATTGTGGCATGAAACGGGTAGGTGGGACGATTATGGCCCTGAAATGATGAAACTGAAAGATAGAAATGAAAGATATTTCACGCTGGGTCCAACACACGAGGAGATAATCACAGCAGTACTCAGAAATGAATTGAACTCATATAAACAATTTCCATTGTCGTTATTTCAGATAGCAAATAAGTACAGAGATGAAATAAGACCTCGTTTTGGATTAATGAGAGCCAGAGAATTTATTATGAAAGACGCGTATACCTTTCATGCAAATTGGGATTCTTTGGATAATAGCTACAGGGATTTCTATGGTGCTTACAGCAAAATTATGAATAGGATTGGATTGCAATACAGAGTTGTTGAAGCGGACACAGGAACAATTGGTGGTAGTGAGTCTCATGAGTTCTGTGCTTTAGCGGATAATGGAGAGTCTAAAATTTTGTATTGTGAATGTGGTTATGCAGCAACCGATGAAAGGGCAGAATATAAAATAGATAAAGAGCCTTTCACTTTTGGCTGTGAAGATAAACCTCAACCAGAATTAATCCACACACCTTCAATGAAAACTGTAGAGGATGTGGCGAATTATCTGAAAAGAAATAAATCAAATATAGTGAAATCTTTACTTTATAAAGGCAGAGAAGGTTATCTAATGGCTTTGATTAGAGGAGACGAAGTAATAAACGAGGCTAAATTAAAGGCTGTTTTGAAGGATCAAAGCTTGCAGATGGTTGATCCTGAAGAGGTCTATGAAGAGTTTGGTGTACCAATCGGATTTCTCGGACCCGTTAAACCTAAGCAGAATGTAAAAATAATTGCAGATTACAGTATCAGAGAAATGGATGAATTTGTGGTGGGAGGAATGAAAAAAGATTTTCATCTAGTAAATGTTTGTCCTGATAGAGACTTTAAAATAGACGATTGGGCAGATCTAAAGACAGTTAATGAAGGGGATCCTTGTCCCCGCTGTGGAAAAGCACTGGAATCAACTCGTGGTATAGAACTGGGACAAATATTTAAACTTGGAACGAAATACTCAGAAAAGATGAATGCAACCTTTATGGATGAAAATGGTAAAAATAAACCTTACATAATGGGTTGTTATGGCTGGGGGATATCAAGAACGTTGCAGGCTGCTGCTGAACAGCTGCATGATAAAAATGGGATATTATGGCCCCTTGCCATCTCGCCTTTTCATGTAATCATAACCATATTGGGTGATGATGAGAATAAAAGAAAACTTTCAGAAGAGTTGGAACAAGGCTTAGAAAAACGCGGTTTCGAGGTATTAATAGATGACAGAAATCTTTCACCCGGTGCCAAATTTAAGGACGCTGATTTAATAGGAATTCCTTTAAGAGTTACCCTGGGGAGAAGAATCAAAGACAAAAAGATCGAGCTCAAATTGAGGAACTCAGATGAACAGATTGATGTATCTTTTGAAAATGGCATTGAGCAAATACTTAACAAAGTTGATGAGTTGCTTCAAAGTTATAATCCTGTGATTTAACGGAGGTTCTTGCAATGGGTTTGTTTTCAAAATTTAAAGATGGGCTCAAAAAAACCAGAGAAACTTTTTTTAATAAGATAAAAACAGCATTATCCGGTTCTAAACTTGATCAAGAAAGCATAGAAGAAATTGAAGAATTGTTAATTCTTTCAGATATGGGTATTGAAACGGTAAATCATGTTATTGATGAGCTCAAAGAAAGAAGTAAGAATCATGATAATCCCTTGATGGCGCTTCGTGAAATTTTAATAGAAATTCTAAGAATCGAAGAAAAAAACATTGAATTGAATAAACCAGAAGTCATTTCTATAGTTGGTGTTAACGGGACCGGAAAAACGTCAACACTTGGAAAACTCGCAAAAATCTATAATGATGAAGGGAAATCAGTAGTGCTTGCTGCTTGTGACACTTTTAGAGCTGCTGCCATAGAACAGATTAAAGAGTGGGGAAAGTTTGTTGGAGTGGAAGTAATTGTTCAAAAACAGGGAGCTGATGCTGCTGCAGTTGCTTACGATGCTGTTAGTCATGCAAAGAGTAAGAATAAAGATATAGTTTTCATCGATACAGCTGGAAGACTTCATACCAAACGCAATCTTATGGAGGAACTAAGGAAGATACACAGAGTTGTTTCAAAAGTGGTACCTGGAGCGCCTCATGAAGTATTACTTACTATTGATGCAACAACGGGACAAAATGGGCTTGTGCAGGCAAAGAAATTTACTGAAGCTGTCAATGTAAGTGGCATTGTTCTAACAAAACTTGATGGTACAGCCAAAGGTGGAATCGTTTTTGCTATTGCGAAAGAGCTTCAATTGCCTATAAAATTCTTAGGTGTAGGCGAAAAAGCCGATGATCTTAAACCTTTTGATTCCAACGTTTTTGTTAGCGCTCTGCTGGAATCTGAAGATGGAGAGGTGGTATCAAATGGGCTTTACGGTGAAGAGTAGTTATGCATTAAAAGCTCTATATGAACTTGCAAAAGCTGAAGATAAGAAAGTTAAAAAACTATCATTGGTTAAGATTGCAAATAGAACAAAGGTTCCTGCTGATTTTCTAGAAAAAATACTGGGTGAATTAAGGCAAAATGGAATAGTGAAATCCGTTCGTGGAAGGTATGGTGGTTATGGTCTTGCAAAATCTCCAGAAAAAATCCTGGTCAAAGATGTAATCCTAAATCTTGATAAGCCACTTAATTCTTTTGTTTGCATTCATGATAGTGAGAAATGTGAGGAACATAATGAATGCGTCATTAAATATGTGTGGTTTAATCTTTACAGAGCAATGATGGATGAATTAGGTAAAACTACCATTAGGGATTTACTTAACATCGGTACAGAATTGACAAACAAGAAGAAAGTGGAGATGTCAATTGAAGAAGAAAGCGAGTGATTCTATGGAAGCTGTCTATCCAGGATCTTTTGACCCAATAACCTATGGCCATATTGATATAATTGAGCGCTCTGCTGAGATTTTTGAAAAAATAATCGTTCTAGTCACATATAATGTCAGAAAAACCTATTCTTTTAGTTTCAAAGAACGTACCGAAATGGCAAAGGATTCTCTGAAAGATTTTAAAAATGTAGAGGTAGTTTCATATGACGGATTACTTGTAGATTTTTTGAATCAGAACTCTATAAAAGTTGTAATAAGAGGGTTAAGAGTTATATCTGATTTTGAGCATGAGCTTCAAATGGCACACGCTAATAAGGCTCTATACAATACCATGGAGACTTTTTTTCTAATGACAGATAATGAGTATTCATACATATCTTCATCGATGGTGAAGGAGATTGTTCAATTCGGTGGAGATGTGTCATCATGGGTTCCAGAAAAGGTTGCTGCAAAATTAATGGAGCTTTATAAGAAAAATTAGCGAATTTAACTGTAGCGAAAGAATTGATGAACAATTTACGATATAATTGACAAAGAATTTGTAGTTGAAGGAGGGTATCAAGAAATGGCAGATATTACTGCTGATATGGTAAAAAAGCTAAGAGACATGACTGCTGCTGGCATGATGGATTGTAAAAAGGCACTTGTTGAAACAAATGGCGACTATGAAAAAGCAAAAGAATTTCTAAGGAAAAAGGGTATTACCAAGGCTGAAAAAGTTGCCGGCAGAGCTGCAACTGAAGGGATTATCTATTCATATATCCATCATAACGATAAAGTCGGTGTTCTTCTTGAACTCAATTGTAATACTGATTTCGTTGCGAATACGTCAGAGTTTAAAGAACTTGCTCATAAGATATCATTGCAGATTGCATCAATGAAACCTCGCTGGGTAAAAAGAGAAGATATACCAGAAGAAGTTATTGAAAAAGAAAGAGAAATATACAAAGAACAAATGAAAGAATCAGGTAAACCAGATCACATTGTTAAAAAAATCGTAGATAATAAGATAGAAGATTTCTATCAAACAAACTGTCTTTTAGAGCATGAATATGTTTTTGAGAAGGGGAAATCAATTAAAGAATTAATTGTAGAACTTGTATCAAAAACAGGAGAGAATATTGAAGTTGGAAGATTTGTAAGATGGGAAATTGGTGAAGAATAATCATAGAATAAGGTGAGCTTTTGCTCACCTTTTTTGGGGGTTGGATATGTATCGCAGAGTCGTATTGAAGCTTAGTGGCGAAATATTAAGTGGAGAAGGGAATAAGGGCTTTGATGAGAAAAGAATGGAATATCTAATCAGTGAAATCAAAAAGGCACTAAAAATTGGAACCCAGTTAATTCTTGTAATCGGTGCAGGGAATCTTTTTCGAGGTAAACAGCTAAAAACTGTAGATGGCTATATAGCCGATAGTATTGGAATGTTAGGAACAACAATTAATGCACTCTATTTGAAAAGTGAGTTTAATAAAGCTGATATACCAGCAATTGCGGTAAGCTCACAGGTCAATATGCCAGCGATCAAAGGCTTTGAATATGATAAAATTGATGATGAGCTTGCTGAGGGCAAAATCGTGATCTTTGCTGGTGGTACGACACTGCCTTTTTTCACTACTGATACAGCTGCAATTATTAGAGCAGCTGAGTTTAAGGCAGATGTTGTAATTAAGGGTACAAAGGTAGATGGAATATATGAAACAGATCCAAGGACTGATCCTTCAGCTGAGAAGATCTCAAAAGTTAGTTTTAAAGAAGCCATTGGAAGAGATTTGAAGATCATGGATCGAGAAGCTTTTTCGCTGTGTTGGCGTAAAAAAATACCCCTTGTAATTATTAATTTTTTCAAATCAGATAACTTATTAAGGGCAATAAAACAGGAAGATGTTGGAACACTTGTAATACCTGAATAGGAGGTGTGATTATGTATGCACAAATAGTGGATTTAGTGGCAAGAGAAGTACTTGATTCAAGAGGAAATCCTACAGTTGAGGCTGAAGTATGGCTTAACGATGGATCATCTGCCAGGGCGATTGTACCTTCTGGAGCATCAACTGGTAAATTTGAAGCTTTAGAGCTTAGAGATGGTGATAAAGACAGATTCATGGGCAAAGGTGTAACAAAAGCAGTTAAAAACATAAATGAGATAATTGCGCCTGAAATCATGGATTTAAATGCACTTGATCAACTAGAGCTGGATCGTTCTTTACTGGAACTGGATGGCACTGAAAACAAAGATAAACTTGGTGCCAATGCAATTCTCGCTGTATCTATGGCTGTGGCAAGAGCTGCTTCAAAGTATCTTGAGATCCCACTTTATAGGTATCTTGGAGGTGCCAACACAAAACAGTTACCTGTACCTTTCATGAATATCGTAAATGGTGGTCAACATGCAGATAACAATCTGGAAATACAGGAATTCATGATTGTACCAGCTGGATTTAAGAGTTTTAAAGAAGCTTTGAGAGCGGGTGTAGAAACCTTCCATCATCTCAAAAAAACGTTGAACAAAGCCGGTCATGTAACATCTGTTGGCGACGAAGGAGGATTTGCGCCAAATCTTTCTAACAATGAGGAAGCAATGCAGAATATTATTAAAGCAATTGAAGGAGCGGGTTATAAACCGGGTGAAGAGATTTTCATGGCCCTTGATAGTGCAGCTGACTCATTCTATGATGAAGAAAAGAAGGTTTATATAGTTGATGGTGAAGAAAAAACCACTGAAGAATTACTAGATTATTATGAGGATCTGGTAACCAAGTATCCAATCATTTCTATTGAAGATCCTTTCTTCGAAGAAGATTGGGAAGGATTCACAAAAATGACAGAACGATTAAGTGATAGGATTCAAATCGTTGGTGATGACCTTTACGTAACAAACATCAAAAGACTGAAGAAAGGAATAGAAAACAATTGCTCAAATTCTATACTTATTAAGTTAAACCAGATTGGTTCTGTTACTGAAACACTTATAACTATTGAATATGCTCAAAAACATGGCTTGACATGTGTCGTGTCTCACCGTTCAGGCGAAACCGAAGACACATTTATTTCTCATCTGGCTGTGGCGACGAACTTAGGTATGATAAAAACTGGTTCAGCATCAAGAAGCGAAAGAATAGCTAAATACAACGAGTTATTGAGAATAGAAGAAGAATTGGGTGAGAATGCCAGGTTTCTTGGGAAAGACTCCTTTTATAATCTATAAAATAGACTGCACTTGACAATGAGGGAAGAACCCGTTACAATAAATTGGCCCTGGCTCAGTAAATGGTGCAATCCTTTACTTGGCTAGAGGAACCGAATAGGAGGTATACTGATGGAAAAGGAAAGCCTTATAAAGGAGTATCAAATTCACGAAAAAGATACAGGATCAGTTGAAGTACAAATTGCTATTCTTACCGAGAGGATTTCTCACGTTGCAAAACACTTAAAGGATCATCCAAAGGATTTTCATTCAAGAAGAGGTTTGCTTAAAATGGTTGGAAGAAGAAGACGAATGCTTAGATACTTGAAACAGAATAAACCGGAGGTTTATAAAGAGATAATTTTTAAATTAGGTTTACGTAGATAATCCAAAACGATCAAAATACTAATTGGGGGGCGCTTTCGCTCCCCTTTAATTTACACATTATTTCTTAAGAAAGAAATGCTTCACTTGCTGTATAATGAAAAAAGTTAAGTGAACTGGAGTAAAAAAAGAGGTGTGAAAATGACTGAATTTAAAAAATGGGAACGTGAAATTTTTGGAAAGAAACTTGTTGTTGAACACGGTAAAATGGCCAAACAAGCGGATGGAGCTTGCTTTGTAAAATTTGACGAATCTGCTTTACTAACAACAGTTGGAGGTTCAGAGGAAAGAAACGAAGGATTAAATTTTCTTCCCTTGACCGTAGAATATCAGGAAAAATTTTATGCGGCTGGTAAAATACCTGGTGGATTCATAAAAAGAGAGGGTAGACCTGGTGAAAATGCAGTACTTTCTGCAAGGCTTATAGATAGACCTTTAAGACCGTTATTCCCTGATGGCATGACAAATGAAGTTCAAATAATTATCACGGTGCTGTCAGCTGATACAGATAATCCACCGGATACTATGGGGATATTTTCCAGCTCTCTAGCTCTTAATCTTTCTCCGATCCCTTTTGAGGGGATTGTTGCAGGCGTGAAAATCGGATACATTGATGGGGAATTTGTATTATTCCCGAGTGTTGAACAGCTAAAAAAGAGTAAGATAGATGTTGTTGTTGCCGGTACAGAAGATGCTGTAACTATGGTTGAAGGTGAAGCAAAAGAGGTCTCCGAAGAGATAATGGTGGAGGCACTGAAAAAAGCTCATGAAGCAATTAAAAAACTCATTGAATTTCAGAAAGAAATTATATCTGAGTTTGAGATAGAAAAATGGGAAGTAGAGATCCCTGAAAAACCGGAAGAAATCATAGAACGTTTTGATAAATTGATAGATGACTCAAAAATTGAAGAAGCATTTAACATTGAGGGGAAACGAGCAAAATCAAGAAAGCTAAAGGAATTTAGAAACGAATTAATAGATAAGTTCAAAGAAAAACTTGGTGAGGAACTAACAGAAGAAGAATTTGCTGAAGTTGAAGGTTTTCTAAAGGAACATTATGAAGAAAGAGTAAAAAAATACATGAGAAGAAGGATCATAGAAAGAGATCTACGAATGGATGGAAGAAAGACAACAGATATTAGACCAATTAGTTGTGAAGTAAATCTTCTTCCTCGAGCACATGGTTCAGCGTTATTTACCAGAGGAGAAACACAGAGTTTGGGTACAGTTACCTTAGGTGCTCCCATTGATGAGCAAATCATTGATACGCTGTTTGAAGAAGGTTCAAAAACATTTATGCTTCATTACAACTTCCCTCCTTTCAGTACAGGTGAGGTTAAGAGACTTAGAGGACCGGGCAGAAGGGAAATTGGTCATGGACATCTAGCAGAACGATCATTAAAAAATTTGGTTTCGTCCGATGAGGAATTTCCCTACACAATAAGGATAGTTTCTGAAATTCTTGAATCTAATGGATCATCTTCAATGGCCACGGTGTGTTCTGGATCGCTTGCCTTGATGGCAGCCGGGGTTCCATTGAAAAAACATGTGGCTGGTGTAGCAATGGGTCTTATTCAAGAAGAAGATGATACAAAAGTTTTAACTGATATCCTGGGTAATGAAGATCATTACGGTGATATGGATTTCAAAGTAGCCGGTACCAGGGATGGAATAACTGCATTTCAGATGGATGTTAAGGTCTCAGGAGTTTCAGAAGAACTCATGCTTAAAGCTTTGCATCAGGCACATGATGCAAGAATGCATATCCTTGACATTATGTACGATGTTATTCCAGAACCCAACAAGGAGCTTTCTAACTATGCGCCAACAATTAAAGTTATTGATGTTCCACAGGATAAGATTGGAGAGCTAATTGGTCCAGGTGGAAGAGTTATAAAGAAGCTTAGTGGTGATTACGAAGCAAAAATATCTATAGATGATGAAACTGGTCAAGTAAAAATCATTGGTGAAAATAGAGAAAAGATTGAAGATTTGATGAGCGTGATACAAACCATGATAAAAGATGTAGAAGCCGGTTCTGTATATGAAGGAACAATAACGCGGATAGAACCTTATGGTGTATTTGTTGAACTGGCTCCTGGTAAGGTTGGTTTACTACATTCATCCAAACTCGGAGAACATATTAAGCAATTTCTTAAAGATAGAGAAATTGGTTCTAAGGTAAAGGTTGAGGTTACAGCCATCGATGATATGGGAAGAATTCAGTTAAAACGCTATGGCGTTGAAATTAATGATGACAAGAAATCCCAAAAGAATAGATCTGGGAAACATAGTAACCAGAGAAGGGATAACAAAGGCGGAAGAAGATGAGAATCACTTCCAGCGAAATATCACCAACGAAAGTAGAAAAACTAGCCAATAACGCAACGCTTGTAAGCCAACATATGGGTGACAGAAAAACTGTATCTATTGCTTTTGCTGTGAAGGTTGGTTCAGCATACGAGAAAGATGACAATTCTGGTATTTCCCATTTTGTTGAACATACAGTATTCAAAGGAACTAAAACCAGAAGCACATTTGATATTAAAGAACCAATTGAACGAGTAGGTGGTACATTGAATGCATACACTGGCAGAGTGGCAACGGTCTATTTTGCTCAAATGCCAGTTACTCATATTGATGATGCCCTAGAAATATTATACGATCTTGTCTTAAATCCATCATTTAATGAACAGGCAGTTCAACTGGAAAAGCAAGTAGTCCTTGAAGAAATTTCTGAAGCTGAGGATGATCCGCTCGATTATATTTATGATATGACAATAAGAAAAATATGGGATAAGAATTACGGACGACCTGTTTTGGGTACTAGAAAAACTGTTGAAGGGTTTAGTAAAGATCAAATATCTGAATTTCATAATCAGATGTACTCATCCAATAAAATGATATTTGCAATAACAGGAAATTACAGCAATGAAGTGCTTGAGAAAATAAAAAACATGCTTTCTTGTATCCAGGGTTCAAGTAGTAGCAACAACAATATTATGGGTAAAATCAAAGAAGATCCGGTGTATTTTTCAGAAGTTAAGCAAGATTTAAAACAGACTCATATATTGCTTTCTAAACCAGGGCCCGGAAGGAATAATGAAGAAGACTTTGAGGCATTTAGAGTGTTTAATGTTTTTTTTGGTAGCGGTATGAGTTCAATCCTGTTCCATAACATTCGTGAGAAACAGGGTATGGTATATAACATACATTCAGAATATGTCGCTTACAGGGATTTTGGATCTTTCTTTATAAATGCTTCAACAAATCCAAGAAACCTCGGTAAGTTATTAAACAGTATAAGAAGAGAACTACTTCGTTTGAAAGAAAATGGTATTAAAAGTAGTGAATTGAATTATGGTAAAGAAAGATTAAAAGGTAAATTGATGCTGAGTACCGAAAGTACTTTGGCAACAATAAGTCGTCACATTGATGAGATGATAACCACGGGATACCCATCATCTATTGAAGAATTATTAGAGAATATTGATTCCCTGAATGTAAATGAGGTAAATGAAGTCATAAATAGGTATCTTACAGGCAAATGGAATGTATCAATTTTAAGTTCTAAAGAGAATGGTGGAACCATAAGTTTTGAGCTTTAGTTAATTCACAAATTAGAAAAGGTAAAGTAAGGAAAGATGTAACTTGACAGTGTAGTAAGTGGATGGTAATATAGGGATTGCGCTAGAATAGAGCGGATGAGAGGGTCATTGAAAAGTGGATAGTGATTC
>JAYEJL010000171.1:0-8021 GCA_034660555.1 Thermotogota bacterium | reverse complement strand
GCGTTCCTAAAAGAAAGTGGCCATAACGCAGAATTATCAAAATATGGTCCATATTTTATCAACATCAAATACGAAAACAATGTATTAATAAAATTGTTCATCAATAAATCGGGTAATAATCGTATTTCATTACCTATCAATATTGAAGAACAAACTATGTCTCAAATCATAAAGAATTGGGAACTGTTTAACGGAAGATATCATAAAGGTATACATATGTATGTTGATGGGACATTCATTGATAATACTGCAGGGTACGGTTATGTTGTTATACGAGATAACAATATTATTAAATCTGGTTCAGGAATAACCAAAGAAGATATCTCATTAAAAAATGTTACCGGAGAGATTATGGGCGTTATGGAAGGTCTTAAACACTGTTTAGAAAAAGGCTTCGAATCTATCACCATACATTATGATTATGAAGGCTTGAAGAAATGGGTAACTGGTGAATGGAAAACTAACAAGAAACTCACTCATCTGTATAAAAGCAAAATGAGTGAGTATTCAAAAAAGATTAAGATTTTCTGGCACAAGGAAGCTGCTCACAGCGGAATAACCTACAACGAAATGGCCGATAAACTTGCTAAAAAAGCTGTTGAAAAGTGTCATTGATACTCATATTCACTGCGTAAAATTCCCATAATTATTTCATCATGGTAACTGCCAAACCGGAAAATATGCTCCCTTAATCTTCCTTCGATTTTAAAACCTGCCTTCTTATAACTCGCAATAGCTCTCTCGTTGAAAGAGTAAACATTCAGATTGATTCTGTTTAGGTTCATTTCCTTAAAAATAAAATTTACTAGAATCTTCATAGCTTCTGTACCATATCCAGATGACCAATATGGTTTACCAAGAAATATTCCAACGCAGCAATTACTATTTTTCCAGTCAACTTCATTTACTCCACAACCACCTATGTATTTCTGATCATCAATTCTTTCAATAGCAAAATTGTAGGTATCTTTTGAAGAACTTATGTTTTCGTAAAACTTATCTTCTTCTTCACGTTTCAATGGATATGGTATACCAGGATTCAAAAGACTCCTGACTTCGGGATCATTTACTAATCTGTACGCTTCATCCATATCCTCTTTTCTGTAAGCTCTAAGACTTATCTTTTTTCCCTCAAACATCAAAACTACCCCTTTAAAAAAGTATTTTGATTATTTTATCATACAACCTGTTAATTATAAAAGTAATATTTCAGACCAAAACATTACAGACTTCACCATAATAGTGAAGCCTGTATTATGACAATTTTATAATGGGGTGGTATTAATGAAATTTAATAGCTCTCGTTATCAATTGAGTAAAATACCTTTATGAGCATTTTGTTTATCAGGTATCGACTTTGTCTTTTTCCTTTTCGATTAGCTCTATCACATCGCTAACTGTGGAAAGATCACTTAGTTTTTCATCATCAATACTAATTCCCAATTCTTTCTCCAGTACCATAACCAGATCAACCAGATCAAGAGAATCAGCCCCCAGATCTTCTACAAATGATGTTTTCTCTGTTATCTCTGACTCTTCAACACTCAGATTATCCGCTACGATTTTTTTCACCTTATTAAATATGTCTTTTCTTTCCATAGTAATCCTCCTTTTTATTGAAAATTTCAGTAAACTTTTTTATTTAAGCAGCTTTTAGCAAATGAATAAAACTTTTGCATACACTATTTTTGTCAATTCTTTTGATTAATTTTATAAGAATGTTTCTAAAACCAACTTCAATGAATTCAGACACGCCTTTTACTCTCATTTTCACAACTGAATCAGACCACCTAACTGGATGAGTAATTTGAATCAATAGATTTTTTTTAATAATCTCTGGATCATATTCATAGTCCGCAGTTACATTTTGAACAATCGGTATTTTAGGAATCCTTAAGCTCACGTTTTCCATATCTTTTGATAGTTTCTTAACTGCTTTTTCCATCATTACAGTATGAAATGCGCCGGATACATTTAATGGTATTACCTTCTTCGCACCTGCTCTTTTCAGTGGTGGCAAACACATCTCTATTTGATCATTTCTTCCACTTATGACAATTTGTTCAGGTGAATTGATATTTGCAATAAACACGCTATCAAAACCTCTGATAATTCTGTTTATAGCACTTTCTTTAAGCCCTATTACAGCAGCCATAAGACCCTTTCCCGGCTTACATGACTCACTCATATATTCTCCTCTTTTTCTAACCAGTTTTACTGCGTCCCGAAAACCGATTGCTTCTGCTGTTATAAGTGCTGTCCATTCTCCAAGAGAATGCCCTGCTACGACGTCAGCTGAGATTTTCTTTTTTTCGGTTAGGTATTTATAAGCTATATAACTAACAATCATTATTGCAGGTTGTGCGTTCTCCGTTCTTGTAAGTTGCTCTTCGCTGCCTTCATAAATGATCTTTTCAAAGTCCACATTAGTTTCTTCCCTCGCAATATCAAAATACTTTCTATATTCAGGATATTCATCAATCAATTCTTTTCCCATTCCGACAAATTGAGAACCCTGACCCGAAAATACAAATGCTCTCACTTTTTCACCCCCAATTATTTTGTGCTATTTGCACAAAACTTGCTGGTTATTCTTTTTAACGAACATTCTGTTTCTTCCATTAATGAATCAAGAAGTTCACTTACTGTTTTTACTTCATTTATTAATCCCGCTGATTGTCCTGCCATGAACGAACCATCAGTACTGCCATCCCTGTAGGCTCGTTCGAGACTGTTAATTAACAACTTTTCAGCTTCCTGCGGAGAACTCATTTCAGCCTCTTTTACTTTTCGTGCAAATCCTGATTTCAAAACTCGAACTGGATGACCAAGTTTTTCTCCAGTTATTGCTGTGGCCCTGATACCTGATTTAACAATTTTTTCTTTGTACCTTTCATGAGCTTCACATTCTTCCGTTGCAACAAATGCTGTCCCGAGCTGTACTCCCTCAGCACCCATCGTGAGCATTCCAGCAATTGCTTCACCAGACGCGATACCTCCTGCAGCAATAACAGGAATATCTATCACTTTGAGCAGCTTTTGAGTTAACACTAATGTAGAAACATCTCCAATGTGCCCCCCACATTCCATGCCTTCACCGATAATTGCATCCGCTCCATTATTTTCACATCTTTTTGCAAGACTGTCTGATGAAACCACCACAAAGACCATTTTGTCATGGTCTTTCAGCTTTTTTATGTATCGCCCGGGGTTTCCCGCTCCAAATATCACAACAGGCACATTTTCATCTATTACCACATCAATAAGTTCTTCCAAATAAGGATTTAACATAATAAGATTTACAGCGAAGGTTTTATCGGTTAGCTTTCTGAGTTCCTTTATTTTTTCTCTAACTTCATCCGGTGACAAACTTCCTGTACCTATTGTTCCTAATGCACCGCATTCTGAAATACTTGCTGCTAATCTGGGTGTTCCCACCCATGCCATACCACCTTCGATAATAGGTATATTTATACCGAGCATCTCTGTCAAACGCGTTTTAATTATCATTTGCTTCCTCCATAGGTTTTTGTCCGACTGTTATTATCGCTTCTGTACATAATTTGCCATTAACTTCAACTGTTCCTTCCAGTTTGCATACATTTAACTTTGAACCAATTACTCTTACTTTATATATCATTTGATCCCCCGGTCTCACTTCTGATCGAAACTTTGCTTTCTCTATTCCCATAAACAGCGGAACGATTTCTTCTTTGTTTTCAATGTTTTTCAAGAGTAATATCCCCGCACATTGCGCTATACCTTCAATCTGCAAAACTCCAGGGACCAGAGGATATGATGGAAAATGTCCCTGGAAATAGAACTCATTTATGCTGACATTTTTCAAAGCGACAATCTTATCCTTATCCATCTCAATTACTTTATCTACAAATAGAAATGGATATCTGTGAGGAATAGCTGACATTATTTCGTCAATTCTCATCAAATCATCCTTTCTTTTCATTCAGAACAATACAAAACAGAAACATTATGTCCACCAAAACCAAATGAATTCTTCAAAACATTTTTTACATCCTTACTTAATGTTTCCGTTGAAACGTTTATTCCCTCAAGGTGTTCATCTTTTTCAATAAGAGAAGGCATACCATGAATAAATGAATATTTGCTTTCCAGGATACTGGCAATTAGCTCAATTGCACCCGCAGCACCCAGGGAATGCCCTATTAACGCTTTGGTTGACTGAACGAAAGGTTTACCATAATGTTCACCGAAAGCCTTTTTTATAGCGAGCAGTTCTGATTTATCTCCCGTAGGTGTCCCGGTAGCGTGACAGTTTATTAAGTCAACTTTTTCAGGATCTGTTTGAGCGTCTTTTAGACAGTTTTCTATACATATTCCTGCTCCTTCACCTGTTGGTTCGGTAGCACTTATATGATATGCATCACCGGACATACCAAAACCCTTTATATAACCATAAATGTTGCCATTTCTTTCTCTCGCGTGTCTTTCTGACTCCAGAACTAGCACTCCAGCTCCCTCCGACATAACAAAACCATCTCTTTCATTGTCAAATGGTTTGCTTGCATTGTCAGGACTATCATTTTTTGTAGAGATAGCCCTCATATTGGCAAAAGCAGCTATAGCCAGTTCATTAATTGAAGCTTCAGCGCCACCGGTAATTGCAACGTCAACATATCCATGGCGAATCATTAAAGAAGAAATGGCAATTGCGTGCAAAGATGAAGCACAAGCGCTTATCACTGAAAAATTTGGCCCCTTCAAACCATGATGTATGGCAATTATTCCGGATACCATATCAGGAATCATCATGGGAATTAGAAAAGGGCTCACTGTCTTCGGTCCGTTTTCCATGTACTTTTTGGTTTCTTTAAATAGTGTTTTGAATCCACCAATACCAGAACTTACCGTTACGGCAGCCGATTCTTTCCAATTGCCATTTTTATCAAGTTCAGAATCTTCTATTGCCTCTTCAGCAGCAATTAAAGCGAGTTTTAATAACCTGTCATAACGTTTAGAAGCTTTTCCAAGATCAATTATTTTTTCTAGTTCCGTTTCAATCTCTCCTGCGATTTTGACCTTATGATCTTTTGTATCGAATTCTTTTATGTTTCCTATACCTACACGCATTTCTTCCAGCGATTTCTTAAATTCATCTTTATTATTGGCTATGGGATTGATCGTTCCGATACCTGTAACAACAACCTCATTCATAACTGAAAGTACCCCCTTTTTAATGACTAATGGTCATCATTGGATAAAAAAATCAAGAGCTTATCAGTTGTCTTTCAAGCTCTATATACATTTCAATGAGTTCATTTGCTTCTATTTCCGCGAAATCTTTAAAAATGGGTTCTTTTAGCTTTGACAATTCAATCATGCCAACTGTTTTACACCATAGAAGAATAGAAAGGTGTGTTGGCTTTACATCGTTTCTTATTGTTCCGTCAGCCACACCCTCTTCAATGCACCTCAACAAATGCTTGCATATACGCGCGCTTTTCATGTATGCAGCAATAACACTTGAATTTGTCTCCTTGAAATTCACAGGTTCTGCATGGTAATCAATTAAGAATCTGTGGTAGTCAGGATAATCAGTGGCAAAGTTAATGTAAGCCCGTGCCAGCCCCAGAACCTTTTCTATTCCGTTTTCAAAATCATCCGAGTTTGCAATATCCGAAAAACGCCCCACTAGAATATCCAGGGCCCTATTTCCAACTGCGTAATAAAGGTCTCTTTTTGTTTCAAAATAAATATACAGTGTGCCTTTGGCAATATTTGCCTCTAAAGCAATATCGTTCATGGAACTGTTACCACACCCCTTGGTAAAAAAGATTCGTTCAGCTGCATCTATTATCTCTTCTTTCTTTTTTCTTCTGGTTGTATCGTCATAAACAACTGGCACTTCACTCACTCCTATAATGACCGACGGTCACTTAAAATTTATAATATCACATGATCCTTAAAGATGTCAAGTTTTTCGCCTGATTTGCCTTATATAATATATTTGTTGTTATAATTTTAATTACACAACAACGTAGGTGCCATTATGAAATGGCAGGGATTGATTTCTTTCTATGGAACTAATGATCTTGATAAAACTACAGAATTTTATGAAGGTATTCTTGGATTAAAACTGTACAAAGATCAAGGTAAATGTAAAATTTATAGTGTTCCGGGTGGCGGAGCAATAGGTTTTTGCAATCACATGCAGATAACAGCTGAAGATAAATTACCTATAATAACGCTTTTAACAAGTAATGTTGATTATGTTTACCAACAACTTTTAGAAAAAGAATACAGACTTACGCAGGAACCTGTTTTGAATAAAGAATTCAAAATTTATCATTTTTTCGTGCATGACCCATCAGGTTACTGTGTTGAAATCCAGAAGTTCTTAGATTAATTTAGATTTACATCTTATTCACTAGAAAGCAGTCTATCAAGAGCATTATGAACCTTTTCCCTAACCACTTTTCTATCACAGGTAAGTTTATGTATCATTTCGCTCTCAATTTCACTTTTTACAATTCCTGATCTTATAAGTTCATTTAGATGCTCTTTCACTACGATCAAAACCTATAACAAAAACATAGTCTTTTTTATCCAGACTAAGCGTTGCACTGGCTGCCATTATGCCAAGGTAATACGATACTCCTATATAAATATTGCTTTTCTTCACGCTATTTGAACTGCTTAAAGATAGTTTTTCTAATGTTTTTTCCCTAATATCTGGAATTCTCTTTTTCAGTTCTTTTAGCTTCTCTTCATTTAAGTTTTCTAATATCTTCTTCTACAGAAAAAATATTTTCATAATACCACTCCAGTAGCTGTATGTAATCTTATTTCATCTTCTCCGGGTCTTCAAAAAACTCAAGAAGATTGGCCTTTTCAGAGGGCGAATGAATCATGCGCTACAATTAATTCGCGCAAGGCTGAAAAGAAGATCATATGCTGTTGAGGAAGTAAATTCCATTTCTTTTAGAGAATTCATAAAATAGCTCCCTTTAGGTTCTTGTTTGTTTTTACCATTTTCTGGTATACTAATCATACATGTTTCAATGATTAACTTTTATATTTATTTTTGTTTTGCTTTATTTCTTGGAAATTATCGGGGGGGAGAAATGAGAAACAACGGTTTTTCGCTTGTTGAATTACTTATTGTTCTTTCTGTTATGGCGGCTCTAATCGCCGCGATGATACCCATTGGAATGAATGCCATACGCAAGGCAAAAGCCGTTAAGGTTGCAAGAAACCTTAAGAGTCTTGCTCAAACCGCTCAAAACATAATAATGATAAACGGTATTGATGAATTAGATACTAAGGATAATATATATAACTATGCTAAAAATGCTACATCTGATTACGAAATGCGTATTGTTGATACAGGCAATGGGGATGCTTATATATGGTCAGTATATAAAGGAAATGATGTTAGCGCAACAACTGTTTGTGAAATTTTACCAAACGTTATTTACACTGAAGAAGATTTGAGTATTACCTCTTCAGTAGAGATTTCTGGTAATGGTGGAACATACGTAGTGCGTTCAAACTACAAACTGAAAACATCGAGCACTGCAAATGTTTACGTTCCTGGAAATAGTTTATGTTATTCTTTGTATGCAGTTTCTTATTAGAAATCTATTAAATATGTGAAATGGATTTCTTAATATTTGATGGATTTGGAAACCAATATCCACTTAAGAATTAAATGAAAAGAAACTGAAAATTACAAGATTTGTTTTATTAATCTTTTAGAGAGGTTTAAGATAAATTATAGAAAATGCGGCACAATATTGCATATATTAAAATAAGTAAAACTACTCATCCTATAGGAGGGATAAATAATGAGAAGAAGAAAAGAAGGTTTTTCACTTGTTGAATTGTTGATCGTTCTTGCGGTCATAGCTGCACTTATTGCTACAATCACACCAGTTGCATTAAATGCAATAAGAAAAGCAAAGGCTTCTAAAGTTGCACAAAATTTAAAAACGCTTGCTTCTTCATTTGAAAATTATGTTTATGTAAATGGAAGTCCACCA
>JAYEJL010000170.1:0-1575 GCA_034660555.1 Thermotogota bacterium | reverse complement strand
GTAGAAATAAATGTAGAACAGATTGAGGAGGTAAATTGAAATGAAAATGTTAAGACTATATGTTAGCGGCAGTGTTAAGACAGAGGTGGCGTCTGATAAAAACAGGATGCAGATTGATAACGTAAAGATAGATATTCCGGAATGCGATGAAAAGTATTTTAAGACTTTTACGGAAAGGATGTTACCTATCTATATCAAGAAGGACAATCGATATAAGAAGAAAAACTATGAGGGCCGAATTAAAATCTATGTTGATAGAGTTGAGAAGTTTGACGGCAAGCCTTTATGTGTGGGGAAGGATATAAAAGAAATGGACTGGGAAGAACTCCAAAGCCTCGCTTGTTATCTTCAGCCAAAGGAAAGAAGAATGATGAGTATTCCTCATTTTAGAAGTGGAGACCTAAGAGCAGCAAGAGAGAAGGCTTACGAGCTTTATGTAGAACATATCCAAGGCAGAAGAGTCTTTAAGAGTGCAGCGGATATATCTCAGTTCAAAGACAGGGTAACTCAGCAAAGTATGAGAATGAATTTAACTGAGTCAGAGATAAAATCAGACATTGAAAGAAAAATGAAAAACTCTTTGAGTATGGTAGTAAATACCAACGATTTAAAAAACTCTTATAGTTTTGCCAAACTTCCTTCAATTGTGATAGAAGACCCGGAACCTAATAAAAAGGAGAGTAAAAAAGACGCAAAAGATGCAAAAGATGCAAAAGATGCAATAAAGGCATAATTATTGAAAGTAAATTGAAGTTTGGACACTTCCTTATGGAACCCAAACAAAACAGTTTGGTTATTAGCTGAGAAAATAACAAGAGAGCCCGAAAGGACACCTCTCGAAAATAGGAAGACAAATTTTAATCACTTTAATTTACTGGAGGTATGATATGCCAAGTTTTACAATAGACCCTTCAATCGACCAAGGAGCATTGCTACAATTTCAGGACAACTTTTTGGAATTAGCTCAGCAAACCAAATCTCGCTTGGGCGGTTCACCGGCTACAATTTACTTACCATCAAAAGGAAAGACTAACAACATGGCTCGTATGGGTAGGATTGAACTAACAGAGGTTTCAGCCCGGAACCCTAATAAGCAATACGGAGATTACAACTTAGATAATCGTCAATTCAACAAGAGGAGATTTACCCGCACTATCCAGATTGACGCAAAGGATGACATCAACGAACTAATCAAAGACCCCTCAAGCGATATTCTTCGCCAGTTGAATAACGCCAAGGAAAGGGTAATTGATAGAGTTATCGCAGCAGCCGCAGTGGGAGATGTCTTGATAGGCGCTCCTGACTCAAGCCCTACTTCTAAATCAGCAACTGATGATGGAGTAGTTGAGGTAGATGCTTCCGGTGGTGTTGACTATTCAGACATCGTAGCTATTACTCAGAACTTTATCAACAATGATTTAGAGATGGAAGACTTCAGAGGAACAATTCTCGCTTTAGCCGGGAAAGAGAACTCAGACCTAATGGCAATCACTCAGTTTATCAACAATGATTACATCAAGGCAAACCCAGTTGATGAAAGCTACCAAAGTAAAGTAGGACTATACGGAGTAACTC
>JAYEJL010000169.1:0-1581 GCA_034660555.1 Thermotogota bacterium | reverse complement strand
GTTTTCTACTAGAAACTGTTGTATAATATTCTTTAGTTTCATGCCCTGTATCCCTCCTTTATATAGGTTTGTCCTATTATAGGATACAGGGCTTTTATCTTTTTACAGCATCAATTTTACGCTGTCTTTAAGGGAGCATATTATATGTGGAAAATTTATATGTTGGGTGATTTTAAAATTTTTCTTGATGATGAACAAATAGAAAATCTAAAATCAAGAAAAGCAAGAGAGATTCTTAAATATTTTATACTCAACAAAGGTCAGAAGGTCTCTGTTTTTGAATTGTACGATTTATTTTGGCCCGGTTTCGACGATGAAAGTGCAAGACAAAACTTAAATACTACTCTATATTATGTTAGAAAAAGTTTGGGGTTGAGTAGCAACGAATTAACTCTACAAGAAGATTTTTGTTTGTTTTCGAAATCAAAAGATATCTATATTGATTTGGAGGAATTTTTAGCGTTAAGCGATGAAGGCTTCAAAGAAAAAGAAAGCAATAGACGTTTGTTTTTGTTCTCAAAGGCAGTTAGTCTATACAAAGGTGATTTGTTACAAGAAAAAATTCACGATGAATGGGTGAGAGAAAAAAGGGAATATTTTAAACGGACATATGTTGATATGTTAATTGAAATAGGGAATATTCACCAAAAAATGAATAATAAAATAGATGCCCTTTATTATTTTCGAAAAGCCTTTTATTATTCACAAAGAGAAGATAGTTGGTTAAGATTGATTAAATTCTATACAGAAAACGATGAGCTCGAAAAAGCCGAGAGTTTATTCAATGAGTATAAAGATACTTTTGAGTATGCCAAAGAATTCCCATTTACTCCAAACAAGCCAAATTATGAAGAATCATCAATATTTCACGAAAAAAATTGTAATATTTTATCCTCAGAATTATTTGATATAGTTCTCGAACTTGAGAAACTTAAAAGAGATAAAGACCACCTATTGGTGAAGATTAAAATGCATTCCTCTTTTGACGATTTATTAATCGATGGATTGAAAAAGATCATAAGACAAGAAGATTTAATAACTTATAATTCTCAACATATGTATATTTTATTTAGAGGGATTAAAAACCTTTCTGATAGAAGGGAGATCGTTGTTAAAAAGATTAATAATCATTTAAATGAAAAAGGCCTTAAATACTCTATAGTAAAGGTAGAATAAGGGTGATAAAGGGTGAGCGGGAGGACTTCAGGGACGACTTTTCAGGGACAGACTCGTGTGTCCAGGAAAGGTAAGTACATTCAGTGGGAGATAAACCCACCAAGGTAAAAGCCAAAACCTTGTAGCTAGGTCAGTAAGGGGGAAGGAAACTGAAAAGACTTGAAAAGACTTCTGTGACAGACTCCATTTTTTACCAACATTCTATCCAGCTGTTTATGAGTATTAGGCACTATTTAGAATAAAGTAAAATAACGTCCAACGCTGACGCTTGGTCCACCGAAAGTGCAAAACACGTGTATCGTGAACCGTTAACCGTGAACCGATTGGAGCAAAAAACGTTGTACGTCAGTAGGTTGTGCGTTGTACGGAAGTACAAAAGACAAAATACTTATATACACCTCTAAA
>JAYEJL010000168.1:0-1589 GCA_034660555.1 Thermotogota bacterium | reverse complement strand
AGTTAACTTAATAACACAAGACCAAATATTTTCCGAGAACACAAAAAAACTTACAAAAAACTATGCCAACACTTTATTAATAACCAATACCAAGCCATTATTCTATACTAAACACTAATAACTACAAATAGTATTTTTGTGAATCTAAAAATATCATAAAAAACAAAGGTAAGTAAATGAAAAAAACACCACCCTCAAAAAATAGCTATAATAAAATACTAAGCAACATAATAAATCATATTGAGCAGTCAAAACTAAGAGCTTTTAGTGAAGTAAATAAAGCACTTTTAAATGCTTATTGGAATATAGGGAAAGAATTGAGTGAAAATGCTTCTTATGGAAAATCTGTTGTAGAACAATTATCAAGAGACTTAAGATTAAAATATCCTGAAGCTAAGGGTTATTCTGTTGCAAATCTCCGGAATATGAAGCGTTTCTATGAAACTTATCACAAGAAACTCCAGCCAGTGGCTGGAGAATCTGGAAAACTGCAACCACTGGCTGCAGAATTACTTTTTAATGTCTCATGGACAAATCACGTGCTTATCTTAGACAAAACTAGCTCAGATGAGGAAAAACAATTTTATTTAAAGATGTGCATAAAAGAAAGATGGAGCAAGAGAGAATTGGATAGGCAGCTTGATTCTTCATTATTTGAGAGATATATATTTGCTGACAAGCCGGAAAAAGTAACTGCTTTGATACCCAAGCATGATTCAAAAGATTTAACTAAACACATCAAAGATATGTATGTGCTGGATTTTCTCAACCTAAGAAAAGAATACTCAGAGCAGGAACTAGAAAAAGCAATCCTGGATAATCTCAGAGATTTCTTTCTGGAGTTTGGAAAATCTTTCACTTTTATGGGTTCACAATATGCTCTTGATATTGGCGGCAGGGAAAATAGGATAGATTTATTATTTTTCCATAGGGAATTAAAATGTATAGTGGCAGTTGACTTAAAAATTGGTGAATTCAAAGCAGTTTATGTAGGTCAGATGCAAAAATATCTTGCTGCCCTTGATAAAAAAATAAGGCTCCCTGATGAAAAAGAAAGTATTGGCTTAATTCTTTGCAAATCCAAAAATTATGAGGAAGTCAGGTTTGCCCTTGCCAAAACACTCTCCCCTATTAAAGTAGCCACCTACAAGACAAAGCTACCTGATAAAAAGCTTATCCTCAAGAGATTAGAGCAATTTCCTTCACTAAAGCGGTAAAAGATAGAAAGTAATAAAATCGGAAAGATACAAACAAAACAACAAAAACCTCGGCATCGGCACAACGAGTTCAGACAGTAAATTAGAGGTTGTAGGAAACATAAAGCTAAGCTCAACAGGCTATATACATAGTGGTGGTAATGTAATAATAAGGCTCGGCACTGCTTAAGGGGGCTTTATTTGTTTTTTTAATTTTTTTATTTCAAATGGTTACGCTCATTTGATACGCAACAGGGGGTTTGGCTTAAAAGCCAACCCCCTTAGCTCGCTCTGCTCGCACTTTGCCTCGCTACGCTCGCAAACAAACCTAACAAAACCCAAACAGATGGTTACGCCCATTGCTAACAACCGAAAACCACCCCCTTCTCCAAA
>JAYEJL010000167.1:0-1604 GCA_034660555.1 Thermotogota bacterium | reverse complement strand
TTCAGCAAACTGGTTGATATAACGATGAAGCATGATGGTACCTCCTTTTTAACCATTAAATCATGTTTCATCGTTAAACGCCCATTAATAAAAGGCAAATTGCGCTAACTGCGGGGTTTATGGGTTATAAGGATAAGATATGAGTGAATTTTTCAAAATAGTATTAACAGCAGGCACAACATTAATAGGAGGGACAGCTCTTTTAGTACTTTCTAAAATATTTGTTGAGCCCATTCATGAGTTGAAAAAGCTAATCGGTGAAATAGCAGCATATGTATTTAAGTCGCACCATCTGCTTGCCGATGTTCGAGATCCAAATGAAGATGAATTAAAAATCACTATAGAAAAATTACAAGAATTTTCAGCAAAGTTTCGAGCCTTAATAAATACAATACCCTGGTTCTCAATCTTTGCATTAGTCAATATTCTACGGCCGAAAGACGATTTACTAAAAGCATCTGAAGTTCTAAGCAAAATATCCTATGCACCATTTGAAAATGATAAAGGAAAAATTTCCAAACAAATAGATGAGTTATACAAACTGCTTGATTTTAAAATGTCTCGACAATAGCACCATATAACAAGTATGTGGAGAATCGACGGGAAAATGCTGCCGCATTTCCCGCGTCTCAGCTCCATTATGAGTTGTCGGAAAAATATGAATTGAGGAGGGTAAATATTATGAAACTTAAAGATCATCCTGCGATGATTGATAAATGGCCTCCAGGTTCAATCAGTGCATTTTATGATATCGGACATAGAGACCCGCCGTTGTCTAAAACAGATCAGCTCATTGTAATTGAAGCAAAGAATATCAAAGGTGATTTTTATTTGGATTTCGAATTTAATCAAAATATATATTCCACAATAATCTCTTTTGATAATTTGAAGTTTAAACAAAATCTTTTTCACTTTTTAAACAAAAACAAAGGAAGGAGTCTAAAAGAAGTATTTAATATGGATGTTGATTTTTAATATTAGCTGTTGCAGCTTGTATTTTATAATAAGGAAGGGCTTCACATGGTCCACTCGCATGCTTACAGCCAATGTGCCGCACACCTTTTACAACTGCATTCTAAATTGTAAAGAGCTTTAAAAATGACATTTCAACATGGTGGAATCCTACTCGTAATACTTGGTACAATCTGTCTTGCGTTTGCGGTAAAGATTGAAAACAAATACACCTTATCTGCGCGTGGAAAGAAAGACAAAACATATTGGCGTAATATCATTAAAAGGGCCGAGGACGGCACTTATTATGAGCCCACTATAGTATTTATAGATAAGATACTTTTCCGAACAGGATTGGCCTGTGTAGCATTAGGTTCGCTCTTACAATGGTAGTAATCTTGAAACTCTGAATTCTATATTCTTCTCATATCGGGATAGGACTCCCCATCACTGAGGAGCCCTCCCACACCACCTGGCATACCGATCGGTACCTCGGCGGTTCGGCTGATCAGGCAGATTAACTTCCAGGCAGGAATAAACCAAGATCAAGGAAATATTTATTAGGCAAAGCGATAATCACCCATTTAACTCTGCTCATACGCCAATGCTTCTTGCGGGCGTTCCCGCACAATACGGCGTGCCAGTGGGATATC
>JAYEJL010000166.1:0-8216 GCA_034660555.1 Thermotogota bacterium | reverse complement strand
CTTTGCCTATAAATGCAAATATGGCAAGCATGACAACTATGCTAATGAAAATAGCATAGAAAATATTTTTATAGGAAACTTGCTGCTCACTTTTTGGAGTTTTTATTGGATCTTTTTTAATTTCTTTACTGTTATTTTTATTACTTTCGTTCATAGTTCCCCCTGTAAGTGTTGTACGTTGCGATTATATCATTCGATGAGTTAAAAATTTGGTATGATAAAATTTAATGATATATAAATTTTGAGAGGAGTGAAAATTATGAAGAGAGTTCTCATGATGATTTTCGTTTCGCTGATTGTAGTAAGTTTAATTGCTGGGATACCAGGGTTAAACCTTTATTATGGAAATCTCCATTCGCATACAGGTTATTCAGATGGTCAGAAGACCCCAGAAATAGCCTTTGACTATGCGAAAAACGTAGCTGGAGTAGATTTTCAGGGTGTAACTGATCATGCACATTACTTTCAGCAGTTATTGAAGGATGGAAGAAACAAATATGAAGCAACAATAGAAGCTGCTCTTCAAGCAACAACAGGTAATTTTCTTGCTGTAGCTGGTTTTGAATGGACCGCTACCGGTTGGGGTCATATCAATGTATATGATACAGAGAAATGGACAGATAGAGACGAATCGCCAAACCTGGATATACTTTACAACTGGATAATAGAGAACGAGGCTCTGGCGATGTTCAACCATCCCTTAGATATCTTTGGGAAATTTGAAGAATTCAAATACGATCCTGAAGCAGACAGTTTTATTAATCTAATAGAGGTTGGAAATGGTAACTGGTATAAAGGTGACACAATAAATGAAGAAATGTTTGAAGCAGTAAAGGTAACCTTTGCCAAGGGTTGGCATCTGGGAACAGCGGTAAATCAGGACAATCATGACCCAAATTGGGGAGATGCCAACGATTCAAGAACAGCAGTATATTCTCCTTCGCTATCAAGAACTACATTTATTGAAAGTCTAAAGCAAAGGAGAACATATGGCACTGAGGATAAGGATGTTGTAATTGAACTGATAGGAAATGGACTCCCTCTAGGCTCTATTCTTTATGACAGTGAAGTGCTTATTCTCTCCATTAATATTGAAGAAACAGAAGATGATCCCATTGACGGGGTTTATCTGTACAATCGAGAAGGAATTTACAAGGAATTTGAAGTAAATAGCAATGTTTTCAATTATGAAGAAATTATTCCTGTAGAAAGTGGCTACAATTATTATTTTGTTCATGTTGTTGAAGAAGATGGACAGGAGGCAGTTAGTACACCTATATGGATTCAGGATTCAGACAAGACCTATCTGCACAATGCGCAGATATATACCCCGAGTGTAAAACCTGGAGAAACAGTCACAGCAAGGATTCAGCTTTCAAACTTGAACAACAGTAGCAAGCTTTTTTCTGTGAGAGTGAAAAATCCCGAAGGTTTGACGCTATATTCAGAGAACTACAAACTTGATGCTCTGGAAGCAAAAACATATCCCATAAGTTTTACAGTGGAAACAGAAGAGGATTCCGAGCTTCATTTTTATGTGAACAACAAGCTCTACGACATTGCTAAGATAAATGTAAGGTCTGCTGATTCACTGAATGTAATCATTGATAACACACATGATAATTTTTCTTCAGACGAACGAACAATATTAAAGGCCTCTCTTGAAAAGTCCGGGCACAGATTTAATGAGGCAATTAGAAAGCTGAACTTTAATTATTTTGAAGATACTGATGTTTTCATAATGCCACTTCCCGGAGAAGAAGGATTTTTCGAAGCCCTGAAGAAATTTAAAACCGAAGATATTGAGCTGATTCAGAATTTTGTTAATAACGGTGGAACACTGGTTATTCTTGGAAATGGTTCAGAATTAAGTGATTCAGTGGTTGAGACCTACAACACTTTGCTGGAAAAACTGGAAATTGAAGTTAGATTTGGAAAACCTGTTGAAGCTGACAAAGTTAAAGTTGACAGCTATTATTTTGATGGTTACAGAGAACTTCAAAATGCAAACCTCAGATTTGAAGGAACCTATGGTAATGGAAATATTATAATATTCGCCGGGGATCCCTTTACAAATGATGTTATTGCTGAGAACAAAGATCTGCTCTCTGAATTGCTTAATACGAGAAGCGTTGAAAAACCTCTGGAGAAGGAACCTGATCCCATTGTTCTAATAGATGTGGGTCATGGAAATGATTACGCACGAAATAAACTTAATGACTTTTCCTCAGATATAGATAGCTGGGGATATGAAAGCAAGTTTCTTTATAGTGATCTTACTTCTTCTGAAGTCGAAGAAGCAAGTTTAATAGTTCTTATGGATGCTTCAGGCTATTCAGAAAATGAATATGAGTTAATCAAAGAATATTTTGAAAATGGAGGCAAATTATTAATTACGGGTAAATCAGACTTCAGAAATGAAAGTCATCCCGATGTAATGAACAAATTCCTTGAGATGATTGGATCTGATATCAGAATAAATGATGATCAAATCATCGATCAAACGGATAATTACGGGGCTTTATATAAGGTAGAGATAAAGAACTTCCCTGAGAGTCCTTTAAATCTGGGAGAAATGGAAAAAGTTGATGTTTACAGTGGTTGTACACTTGTTATAGAGAACAAAGAGAAAGTACATATTTTTGCAAAGGGTGACGATGATACTGAAAGTATTGATGAAGATGGAAATAACGATGCTATTCCCGTAGATGAAGCGATTTTTGCAGCAGGTGAAGAGATTGGAAATTCGAAAGTCGTTGTAATAGGAAAAGCAATATTTAGTGATTATGACTATAAGCATCCTGCAAACAGTAATGATAAATTTATGGAAGCAGTTATAAAGTGGCTTTTGAAACAATAAGTTAACAATTAACGTGTGGTTTATCCATGATCTTGTGATATAACAATTTTTGTTGTTAACAGAAAAATTTTGTTAGGAGGTGTGGCAATGTACAGATTTGCAGCATTTGATAGAGCAAGAATCCAGATTTCTGGAGTAGTAACAACATGCCACGCCCTGGAGTATACCGGAGGGTATTCATCTGTATACTAACGATAGAACCTTTATAATTATCGGGGCCGTGGCGTAAGTCACGGCCCTTTTTATTTGGGAATCTTTTAGGAGGTGATGGAATATTTTACAGCAACAAAAAGCGTTTTGTAGGAATTGTAGTTGAAAATCGTGATTGTAAGTCTGGTATGTGTTTTTCAGACATGAGCAGGAAGGTTCACCATCACCTTAATAGAAAATTTGTTTCTGGTAGTGGTGGATCTTAAGAGAGTTTATTTGAAAGGGGTGATTTGCATGCTTAAAAGCAAAAGAATCATGGGAAGAATCAGACAGGATAGTATCGAAAAAGCTTTTCATGATGGCAAAGAAAAAATAATGCAGAGCATTTTAACTGATGGTTTCAGGATTTAAATTTAGTGAAATCGAGAATTAGGGAAATATGAAAGGAGTATAAGCATGCTAAGAAAAAATTCAAGAATATTAAGTTGTACAGAAATAGAAAGAAATAAGGAGGTTTACAAAAGAGAGGTTATGAATCACTGGACGATCCACTCTTCTTATTCCTGACGAAGGAGCAATGAAGGTTCTTGGTTATGATATAGTGAAAGACGTTTCACTTGTTAAACGTCTAATAAACAGAGTTTCTGTTGAAGCCAGTTTTTTCAGGAAATTATCGGCAACTGAAAACTTGTTATTTGCTGCTGGTATTCATGGAATTTCCAGAAAAGAAGCGCTGGCAAAAATCCATGATTTGGTAGAAAAGGTGGGTCTTGATAAAAAACAACTTAATGATCCCCTGGAAGGTTTTTCTAGGGGAATGCAACAAAAAGTAGATATAGCAAGGGCTTTTATGACAACACCTAAAATAATGCTTCTTGATGAGCCAACAACAGGACTCGATCCAAGGGCCAAGAGAGATGTTCAACGACTTATACATGAAATGAAGAACAAAATGAATACAACTGTCTTGCTAACTACCCATGATATGGGTGAAGCAGAAAAGCTGTGTGACCATGTTTCAATAATTCATCAGGGAAGGATAGTTGTTGAAGGAACACCGCGCGATTTAAACCTAAAGGTTTCAGAAAAAGTGAGAAACCCAACATTTGAAGACGTATTTATGGAATACACCGGAGTCAGCTTTGATGAAGCCGAGTTTCGGGAGGTAGAAACAGCATGAGTGTCAAGGCTATAGCCCATGAAGCCAGGGCATCCTGGGCCTTTATAATAAGGAATTTCAATTTAACGAAAAGATACTGGAAATGGGAAGTTGTTTTCTTTGCATACACCATGGCCAATTCAGTTACAATGGGATTTATCGGTAAGGGTGTGGAATCATTCTCTGGAGCTGTGGTTAATGTTAACTATCTAATTCTCTATATGTTGCTTGGTTCCATACTCTGGGGTTATCTATCCATACTTTTTGAAATTGTTGCTGAAACCGTTGCCTGGGAACGCTGGGAAGAAACAATAGAGTACACATTTATGGCACCTGTTAAGAGAGCTACACATCTTCTTAGAGTATGTGGATATGCGATACTTTATGGAATTCTTAGAGCAGGAATAATATTATTGTTTGTTTCGTTATTCTTTGACTTGGATTTATCCGGGGCAAATCTGGTTTCAGCCGCTGGCATTCTCGCCATAGGTAGTTTTTCTTTTATCGGTTTGGGAATGGTTGCAGCAGTTTTGCCACTTATTTCGCCTGAAAAAGGAGTTCAGGTGGTTCATATATTTCAGGCCTTACTTCTCATTTTTTCAGGTGTTTATTACGAAGTAACAGTTTTGCCTGAATGGATGCAACAAGTTGCAAAGATATCTCCTGCAACATATGCCCTAAAAGGTATGAGAGAGTCTATACTTGAAGGGAAAGCCTTTTCCAAACTCTGGAATCAGATCTGGCCATTTGTATTGCTGGGAGCCATTCTGTTATCATCTGGCTTGTTTTTCTTTAATAAGATGAAATTTTGGGCTAAGAAAACGAGGAGCGGTTGATAATAATTGCTTCCTCTTTTTTGTTAGAATTTTAGTGTTAAGTTTTTAGGGGGTAGCAATACCATGATACTTTCAATGAGCAATCTTGGACATGATTACGGTAATGAAATATTATTAAGCGGTTTGTCAACCGCAGTGGATAAGGCAGACAGAATTGTTTTAATGGGTAAAAATGGTTGTGGAAAGACAACATTATTGAGGATTCTTTCGGGGCAGCTTGTCCCTGCTATAGGAGAATTGTTTGTTTCTTCAGATTTAAGGATTGGTTTTCAAAGGCAGGAGAGGGTTACAGATACTGAAATGGAGTTATTTGATTATTATCTTCAGGATAAAAAGTATGTGATAAAGGATACTGTTGAGTATTATAGTTATGAAAGACGGGTAAGAAGCATTCTTTCTGGTCTGGGCTTTACTGATGAAGATTGGAACAGAAAGCTAGCTAGCTTCAGCGGAGGTGAATTAACAAGAATAGCTCTGGGGAAATTATTGCTTTTAGATTATGATTTATTACTTCTTGATGAGCCTACAAATCATCTGGATCTACAATCTGTAGACTGGTTAATGAATTTTCTTAAGAATTACAACGGTGCTGTAATACTGGTTTCCCATGATAGATATCTGGTCAGAAATGTTGGAAATCGATTCTGGGAGTTTAACGGTGGTGAAATATGGAACTTCAAAGGTAATTATACAAAGTATCTGGAGTCTAGAGAAATAATGATGAAAACTGGAGAACGTACAAAAGAAAATATTGAAAAAGAGATAAAGCATTTAGAGGAAGTTTCAAGGCGCTATAGAAACTGGGGGCAGGAAAAGTTCATCAAACAGGCCAAAAGTAAAGAAAAGCAAATCGAAAAATTGAAATCTAAAATGAATCAGGTGAGTCTTCCCGATGAAGAAATTAATGATCCCAGGATAAGGTTACCTGAACCTGATCGAACCGGTTATAAGGTGCTGGAGGTTAAGAATCTGAACTTTAGTTTTGATCAAAAGGATATCTTTAACAATACATCATTGTTGGTACACCGCAAGGAGAAAGTAGGATTGCTTGGACCTAATGGTAGTGGAAAATCAACGTTTCTGAAATTACTGGTAGGTGAACTGAAAAAACAATCTGGAGAAGTTAAATGGGGTCACAATGTACGTTTTGGATATCTATCACAAATGACAGAAGAACTGGATCCTGAAAGTGAGGTTATTGATGAATGCTGGAAATTTGTCTGGCATTGGCCGGATTATAAAGTAAGGAAGTATCTTGGGCGATTTGATTTCACAGGTGAAGATGTTTTCAAGAAGGTTTCCAGTATTAGTGGTGGTGAAAAAACAAAACTTGCACTTGCTAAGCTTATTCTTAAAAAGCCAAATGTTCTCATAATGGATGAGCCTACCAATAATCTTGACATTTGGGCTGTGCAGAGCCTTGAAACGGTTTTAAAGGAATATGAAAGCGCCATGATAATTGTTTCACATGACAGGGAATTCTTAAAAAATATATGTGATAAATATGTTGCAGTGCACAACAAAGAAATCATTAACATACCATCACTGGATTACTATCTGAAGGGCAAACTAACATATAAACTCGAGAAGGAAGAAAAAGATGACTCAACTACAGAACAGTTATCTTATGAGGAAAGGAAAAAGATAAGAAACATAAAGAAAAGTCTGATCAGAAAATATGAAAAGTTAGAAAATAACGAGAAAGCTTTAGAGAATAGACTTGGAGAAATACAATACGAAATGAGAAGTCATCCAAGGGAATATGAAAAGCTTCATGAACTTCAAAAAGAACAAAAGACAATCGAGGATAAGCTTCTAAATTTGCTTGAAGAGAAAGAAAAAGTAAGTAATGAGATTAATGAACTTGTACATAACGAAAGAAGATGACTTTTTTGAAGTAATTGTAACTATAATAAGGATTAATTTTTTTCATAACTTAAGTTAAAGGAAAAGTAATAATTAATCATTCTAAAATAATAACTTGATCAATAGAACATCGAAGTAATCTGTTATTATTTTGAGTATTTAGAAAATTACTGTAGAATTGATTGTAAGCTAGTTAATGACTTATAGGAGTAATATTTAAATGATAGTTTGATATAAATTAAGGAGCTGGATTTATGTTTTGGGCGATATTTGTTGGGTTACTTACAGGCTTTCTTTTAGCTTTTGGAGGATACTTGAAAATCAAAAAAATGACACAGGATCTGGAGAATTCAAAGGGTCAAAACTGTGTTCAATCTCTTGTGGTTGTAATTGCAGCTAAGAATGAAGAGAAAGTTATTGAAAAGACAGTTCGTTGTGTACTCGATAATTCTCTTAATAATATTCGTTTGATAGTGGTTAATGATAGATCAACGGACAAGACACAAATGATTCTAAATAGTCTTCAAAAAGAATACAAAAACCTGATAATTCTTTCAAATAAAGGAAAACCGGGAAAATCTGATGCTTTAAATACAGCACTAGAAAAAATAACCGAAGACATTGTTCTTTTTCTTGATGCTGATGCTAGGGTGAACACAAGTTATTTAATTAATAATTGTAGGTTTTTCAACAATCTTGATGTGGATGTTGTTTTTACCAATTTTGAATCTTATAATACAAAGAAAAATCTGGCTTATTTTCTCCAGGAGCTTTACTTCTCGTTTTCTAAAGCTCTCCTATATTCAGGTTTGATCACTAAAGGGATGTTTATGAATAGTGGAGTTTTTATAAGGAGATCACTCCTTGAAAAAGCTGGAAGGTTTGATCCTGAAACACTTGTAGATGATTTTGATCTGGTTACTAAATTATGGAAAATGAACAAGAAAATCAAATTCACTCTAAATGAAAAATGCAAAATTCAGTATTCAAATTCAATTGGCTCGTTATTTCACCAGCATTCACGATGGTATATGGGAGGGACAAAAAAATCAATAGATATTCTTAAGAAAGGTAATATTTTAGGGTTAGCTGTTTTAGTATTAATAGGTAGTTTGGTTTTACTCCCGATAATTTTGCTTGTAATGTCATTGTTTATTGGTTTGGATTTAGTAATTCTGATCCTTGTATTTTTCTTTTCTGGGATGTATTCAGTATCAGTTTTTTCTTATTTATTTTTAGCAAATGAGAGAAGAAAGGACTTTTTTATAAGTTTATTTATTGCTCCTCCCATTTTATACGTTTTTTTTCAGATAGCTGTGCTTTTTTCTTTCTTCAATAGTTTTAG